>JAFQRI010000038.1 GCA_017410185.1 Oscillibacter sp.
ACCCTGCTCTATTCTCCCGAGCTGAAATTCTACTCCAACCGCATTAAAATGGACGAAAAGTTCAACACCAACATCGCCGGGCTCCACTGTCTGGGAGATTCCTCCGGCTGGACCCGTGGCCTTATGATGGCCAGCGTTATGGGCGTCCTCATGGGCCGCTGTATCGCCGCGGAAGAATAAAGAAGTACCTCTCCGGAAAAACTTCCGGAGAGGTGTTTTTTTATGAAGATGAGTAAGGAAGAATATGGCGAGTATGTAAAGAAACATCAGCCGCCCTCCCCCATGGGGATGGATGTGCTGCGGGCCTTTCTGGTGGGCGGGCTGATCTGTGTTCTGGGAGAGCTTTTGACCACCCTGTACAGCCGCTTTCTGCCGGCGGAGGAGGCGGGCACCCTTTGCAGCGTGACGCTGATCTTTCTGGGGGCGCTGCTCACAGGGCTGGGCGTCTACGATGATATCGCCCGCTTTGCCGGGGCGGGTACGCTGGTGCCCATCACCGGCTTTGCCAACGCCATGGTTTCCCCGGCGCTGGAATTCAAGCACGAGGGTCTCATCACCGGCACCGCCAGCAAGATGTTTTCCATTGCCGGCCCCGTGATCGTTTATGGCGTGAGTGCAAGTGTGGTATATGGGCTGATTTATTGGATAAGCACATAATGACTCTCCCGTTTAAGCCTTGAGCCGGGTGCTTTGGAGTGCCGGATCTTTACACCAGCCCCATGGCCATCTCCACTGCCAGCGCCACAATGACCACCAGGGCCGAGATGATAAAACCGTGGAGCATGGGGCGGATGCCGGCCTTTTTCATGCTGGCAAAGGAGGTGTTCAGGCCGATGGCGGCCAGAGCGCAGACCATCAGGAATTTGCTCAGGCGCTTGGTGCCGGAGACCAGTGTGGCCGGCATGGGGAAGAGGCTTGCCAGCAGGGACATGGCCAGAAAGCCGAGGATAAACCAGGGGAAGATCTTTTTGATGGAGAAGTCCGCTTTCAGTTCGGAGCCGTTTTTCTGCTGAGCCAGCGCCTCCTTGCGTTTGATGTGCAGCTGGATCAGGGCAAAGGTGATGACCGTGGGGATAATGGCCAGCGTTCTCGTCAGCTTTACCATGGTGGCAAAGTCACCGGCGCCCTCAGAGAAGGCGTAGCCCGTGGCCACCACCGAGGAGGTATCGTTGACGGCGGTGCCGGCCCAGATACCGAAGGCCTCGTCACTCATGCCCAGCGCCCGGCCCATGATGGGAAAAAGGACGATCATGGCCATGTCAAAGAGAAAGGTGGCAGACATGGCATAGGCCACGTCGTTATCGTCGGCATCGATGGTGGGGGCGATGGCGGCGATGGCGCTGCCGCCGCAGATGCCGGTGCCGGCGGAGATCAGGTTGCTGAGCTTCCAGTTCAGACCCAGCGCCCGGCCAATAAAGTGGCCGCCGCCAAAACAGGTGAGCAGCGTAAAGACCATGACGGTCAGGGACATTCTGCCCACATGGAGAATGGTGCTGATGTTCAGGGACAGACCCAGCAGGATGATGGCCAGCTTCAGTATCTTCTTGGAGGTGAATTTAAGTCCTGTGGCAAGGATCGATGTACCCCGCAGCCAGCGGTTCAGGAACATGCCTATGAACATGGCGATGACCGCCGAGCCGATCAGATGAATGGGCAGCAGACTTTCCAGCCAGCAGGCCAGCAGCCCCACCGCCAGAGACAGCACGATACCGGGTATAAGCTTGATGATCTTCATGGTTTCCGCTCCTTTTTCTTGTGTGCTGCTTGAGTATAACTTCACAATATGATAAAATCAAATTATCATTTATTATTACATGATAATTTAAAATAATGGAGAGAATGCCATGCTGGACTATCGGATCGATACTTTTCTGACACTGTATGAGGAGATGAGTTACCGACGCACGGCGGAGCGGCTGAATATGACCCAGCCGGGAGTGACCCAGCACATACAGTATCTGGAGCGCTGCTATGGTGTGAAGCTCTTTACATATAATGGCCGCCAGCTGGGACGGACGCCGGAGGCAGAGCGGCTCAAATGCCATGTGGATGCGGCCAGGGCGGCGGAACGTGCGCTGCGGCTGAGCTTTACAGAGACAGACACGGTGCATTTGCGGGTGGGGGCTACCAAGACCATTGGCGAGTTTGTTATCGTGCCGCAGATCAGGGAGTATCTGCGGCAGGAAAGCCATAGTCTGGAGCTGGTCGTGGACAATACGGAGACGCTGCTTTCGCTGCTGTCCCGGGGAGAGCTGGACTTTGCGGTGATCGAGGGTGTATTCGATAAGGAAAAATATCCCCATCATCTTTTCAAGCGGGAGCCTTTCGTGGGTATATGCGGCAGGACCCATCCCTTTGCCGGGAAAGTGGTTCCGCTGGAGGCGGTCTTTGGAGAGAGTCTCATCGTCCGTGAACAGGGTTCCGGCACCAGAAGGCTCTTGCAGCAGGCGGTGGAAGACAGGGGATATGGTCTGGAGCGCTTTTACCGCTGCAGCTCCGTCAGCAATTTTTCCGTGATCTGTGAGCTGGTGGCAAAGAACGGGGCCATCACCTTTGCCTATGAACCCGTTGCCCGCAGCCGGGATGATCTTGCCACTTTTCTGGTGGAGGATATGACGATCCACGGCGAGTTCAATTTTGTATACGCAAACGCGGACATTGTCGGGCCGCAGATAGAGACTTTTTGGGCTGAGCCGCAGGCTGAGGCTTGATCGTTTTGCTCAGGTCTCTTACAGCAGTTGAGCGAGTTTTACTGCGCCGTCTGTGAGAAAGCGAATGTTTTCCCTGCGGTAAATGACATCCCTTTTGGTGTGTATTCTGTCCATGTACAATATTCCGCAGAACTTTGATCTCTTAAGTGCCGCAACACCGATCCCGCCTCGGAAAGAGACATTGTCGGAAGGATAGAACGCGTTTCGAGTGATGTCAACAGCGACATCGGTGGTGGGAACGAAGGCTCGCTCCAGAAGCTCCGCATACTTTTTGGTGCTTCTTTTCAGAGAAAACAATATGGTTTCACCATCGGAGACGCAGTCAAAATTGATGACAAGGGTGTTTTTCTTTACTGCCTTATGTTTGTAAGCAAAGGAAGAAGAACCGAAAAGCCCCTCTTCCTCCAGGTCAAACAAAACAAAAGCCACGTTGTCTTTCTGATCCTGCGGAAGCGCCTGCAAGATATCCAGTACAGTGGTAACACCCGAAGTATTATCGTTCGCCGTGTTTTTGTTTGCCGGGCCGCCCAGCAATAAAAACAGAAAAGCAAAACAGACGATCTGCAGTGAGAAAGACATGATCAGATATCCTGTGCTTTCATCGACGGGAGTGAAGCGCAGGAGGAAGCCAACAAACTTTCCGAGAACAAAAAAGGTCAGGACGAAAAATGCCCCCACGATCAGAAACTGATACAGCAAATAAACGAAGAAGTTTTTGGGTGTTATAAAGTTCGGGAAAGGCAGACGGGCGCAGGTGTCGTAATGGGCGTGTAGAGAAGCTTTGCCGTGTTCGGCTTTCCGATCACGATATTTCGGGCGCCGAAGGCGCCCTTTTCGACCGTGAAATCGTAATCATAGTGAAGCGCGATCTGCTTTGCATATTCGATGAAAGCCGTTTTCTGTTTCTTTGTTTTTCTGACCTGATATGTTTCAAAAATTTCTCTTGTTGTCTCAGTCATATGAAAACTTCCTTCGCGTGGTATCGGTGGGTTTTCATTATACCATGCCGTCGTTGAATGTAAAGAATGTAACGATTCCGAGCGGCGGTACTGCACCCGCGCCATGACGGAGTTTACCGGAATCGCACAGGAACGGATAAAGAACCCCCGGGTCTCATGACCCGGGGGTTCTTGTGTATCGGCGTGCATGGGGATGACAGCCGTTATCCCTTGGGCATCTCGTGTTCACAGATGCTGTCCAGCCCGGTCACGGTGAGCTCGGAAAGAGGCCGGTAGAGGTAGGTGCGCAGATCGGTCAGGGTGTGGTCGCCGTCGTAGATCCGCCGGGTATAGCTGTGGCCATCCTCCTCATAGATCATCTCAAAGATCTCCGTAATGGCTCCTTGGGCATAGCGGGTCGTGACCTGATCCAGTCCGTTGCTGCCGTACTCGGTGATGCTGCGGGGCTGGCCGTTGGCATCGTAGTAGGTGGCTTTGACGATCTCTTCCTCGGCGTTGTACTCGAACCGATGGAGGGGCTTGCCGTTGGCATCGCGGCAGTCCAGCGCCATTATCCGGCCCTGCTCATCGCATTCACGCACATCGGTCTCCACCAGATGCTCCTCGCCGTATTCCATGGTGTCACCGGGAACCCGGTAGTGCTTGGCACCCTCTTTTGTCCATACATAGAAGTAGCTCTCGTCGATGCCGGGGGAGTAGTCCTTGCGGATGAGCTGCTCCTCCGTGTCCACAAGGACGGTGCGGATGCGCAGATTGGCCTCATACTCATCGGCGGGACTGTAGTCTGTGCGGCTGTAGTTCACATCGTCCAGATAGTAGGGGAAGACCACCTCTTCATCCCGCAGGAGGCCGCTTTCGGTATAGCCGCTCTTGGTGGCAGAAAAGCCGTCCTCATGCCAGGCGAAATTCTCGTGATACCATTCCACAAAGAAGCCGTTGGTGGCGTTGATATACTGAGTGGTATGGGAGCTTTTAACCTTGCCGTCGGCATCAAACTCATGGCCCCACTGCGTGATGAAGTGCCAGATGTCCTCTCCGACGATCTCCTCCAGCGGGTACTGCTCGTGGTGGGTGATCTCGTCCAGCGGATACTTCGGGTAATCGTAGCCGTCGTTGTGGAAGTCCACCCGCAGACAGGCCAGTCCGTCCTCGCCATATCGCCAGACCATTTTGTCGATCAATTCGCCTGTGACGGGGTCATAGCCGCAGTTTTCGGCCAGCTCCCATTCCTCTACCGGGGCCGGGGTTTCCGGGACAGGCGTTTCCGGAGCGGGTGTTTCCGGGGCGGGTGTTTCCGGCGCAGGGGTTTCGGTGCTTGCTTCTGCCGGCGCAGGAGAGCTCTCTGCCGGAGCGCCGCAGGCGGAGAGCAGCCCGAACAGGGCAAGCATGATAAATGTAAAGAATCGTTTTTTCATCGTTCGGTTCCGTTCGCATAAAACCGGGAAAAAGACCGCCCTTGCGGGCGGTCTTTTTGTGGGTTGGATTATTCGTAGAGAGCCTTCAGCTTGAGCAGATGCTCGTAGCGGGCCTTGGCGGCTTCTTCGTTCTTGGCGAAGAGGTCGGCAGCTCTCTCGGGGAACTCGGTGATCAGACGGGCGTAACGGGCTTCGTTCTTCAGGAAGTCCTGGTAGCCGTCCTTGGGCTCCTTGGAGTCGAGAGTGAAGGGCTTCTCGGCGCCGGGATTGTAGCGGAACAGGTTCCAGTAG
>JAFQRI010000039.1 GCA_017410185.1 Oscillibacter sp.
CATGCGGCAGGAAACTCCGTTTGTCTCAAGAAAGCTGCGGCAAAGGGTTGCACCGTCCCCTACAACGGTTTTGGGGCGGGGATCATCTTTTATCTCCGCAAGGAGATCGGAAAGGGCGATGGCCCGATCCTCGCACAGTCGGGTGAGGTGGCCGCCATTTGCCTCGAACAGGGCGTTGTAGATCTGCTGACGGCGGGCGTCCATAGCGCAGATGACCAGTCCATCTGCGAACGCTACATTTCTGGCCATGGCGGCGAGGGTGGAAACAGGAATAGTGGGCTTATCCACCGCGAAGGCAAGACCCTTGGCTGCGGCAACGCCGATGCGGATGCCGGTGAAGGAGCCGGGGCCCACGGCCACGGCTACGGCGTCCATATCCGCCATGGTAAGATTGGTGTTTTTCAAGATGCCTTCCACAATGGGCATCAAAGTGCGGCTGTGGGTGAGGCCGGTATCCTGATAGCCGGCACACAGGATCTTTCCGCCCTCGCTGACGGCGGCGGAAACGGCCTTGGCAGAGGTTTCAATGGCAAGGATCTTCATGTCATATCTACTCCTTCAATGGTGATGGTGCGCCAGAAATCATTTTCTGCCATGCGGGAAAAGCGGACATAGATCGTCTCAGGAGGGAGGGCATCTGCCACCAATTCGCTCCATTCCACGGCGCATACACCGCCGCGATCCAGATAATCGACCCAGCCGATGTCGAAAAGATCATCGGGGCCACCGAGACGGTACATATCAAAATGGAAGAGGGGAAGGATGGAACCCTCATACTCATTGACGATGGTAAAGGTGGGGCTGGTGACATGACCGCTGTAGCCAAGCCCCCGGGCAAGGCCGCGGGTAAAAGCAGTTTTGCCCATGCCAAGGCCGCCCTCATATGCAATAACATCACCGGGAGACAGCCGCTGCGCCAGTCGCTGGGCGAGGGCTTCCGTTTCCTCGGGAGAATGTGTGAAGAATTCCACTTGCGCAGTCATCCTTTCCGGAAGTTTTTATAGCCGCAGACAGTATACCACAGATTTTGCAAATACACAATTAGAAAAAGGAATTTGCGCCGTTTACACTCTTTAGCCCTTGTGGTATACTAAATATTCAAAAAGAGCTTTATGTGAGGTCAGGTGTATGATCGAACGATTGAAAGGGATCCTTGCGGACTTCTTCCAGCAGGCAGATCTGGTGCTGTTGGGTCTGTGCTGTTCCGCGTCCCTCTATGGGATCCTTTTGATTTTCAGCGCGACGCGCTATAAAAATTCAGAGCGGTATGTGCTGGTGCAGACGGCGGCGCTGCTTCTCGGCATTGTGGTATATATTGCGTTTTCCATTGTGGATCTGGAAATGCTGATGAAGCGGTGGAAGCTGGTGGCGCTGTTCAATGTGGGGTTTATCCTTTTGCTTCTGACCCCCTTTGGCGTGGAGCGGGGCGGAAACCGGGCCTGGCTGCAGTTCCCTTATTTTCCGGTGACCGTGGGCCCGGCGGAGATCGTCAAGATCAGTTTTACGCTGCTGCTTGGATGGCAGCTTGCCTGGCTGCAGGAGGAGAAGCGGGATCTCAGATCCTTCCGCTCTGCCGCCTCTGTCGGGTTCCATACGCTGGGGCTGTGCGGCCTCTATTTCCTTGTTTCCGGCGATATGGGAAACGTTCTGGTGTTTTTCTTTATTTTCCTCTGCATGGCTTTTGTGGCGGGGTTTCCTCTGCGATGGTTTGCGCTGGTGCTGGGCGGCGGTGGTGCTGCGGTGGCGGCAGTGTGGGTCATGGGGTTGATGCCCAACTATATGCGCCAGCGCTTTCTGGTGATTTTTGACCATTCCTATGACCCTCAGGGGGCAGGCTGGCAGCAAACGCGCAGTCTTCTTGCCATCGGCTCCGGCGGCATCAGGGGGCAGGGATACCTCAATGGCACCCAGTCCCAGAGCACCAGTGGTCAGTCCCTGCCGGAGCGGTGGACGGATCTGGTGTTTTCCGTCTGCGGCGAGGAGTTCGGCATGATCGGATGCGTCCTCATCATTTTACTGCTGCTGGCTATCATCTTCCGCGTGCTGATCGTGGCAAGAAAGGCTCGTTCTCCCTTTGAATGCTATGTCTGCGTAGGCATGGCGGCGATGCTGATCTTCCAGACCATCATCAACATCGGCATGTGCCTTTTTGTGATGCCCACCATCGGCATCACGCTGCCCTTTTTCAGCTATGGCGGGTCTTCCGTCCTGACCCTTTACATGGCCATGGGTGTAGTATCCGGCATCAAAAAACGCTCTCCCGTGGCCCGCCGCCCGGGAAAGCCCATACGGCAGTGAGAAAAACCCGCCTGCGAGGCGGGTTTTTTATGTGGCGGATGCGAAAAGAAATTGTATAATTTCTCTATCAAAAGAAAAAACTACTCCTGAAATCAGAAAGGGAGTGGTTCATTTTGAAGCAGGACTATCTGGCCCGTGCTGCGGTTTTGATCGTGGCAGGGCTGATCCTTTCCGGCAGTGCGTCTGCGCTGTTTGGAAAGAAAACGGAGCTCCCACCGGAAGGGGCGCCGGTGGTGCAGGATATCGTGATCAGGACGTATCGGGAGATCCCTTACAGCGCCCAGTTTCTCGGTTCTGACGCGGAAGGGGAGGACATGACCTTTTCCGTGCTGGATGAGCCCCGCAAGGGAAGTGTCACAGTTGACGGCGTGAATTTTATCTATACCCCCAATGAGGGCGCCAGCGGCGGCGACAGCTTTACCTATACCGCCACGGACAGCGCCGGGAACACCTCTGCCCCCGCAACTGTCACCATCACCATTCAAAAGGCAAAGTCCGGCGTTACCTATGCCGATACGGATGCAAAGAGCGCTTTTGCCGCGCAGGAGATGGCGGAACAGGGAATTTTCCTTGGCAGCAGGATCGGAGAAAGCTGGCGTTTTGAACCGGAACGGCCGGTCTCCCGCAGCGAGTTTCTGGCTATGACCATGGAGGTTGCAGACCGGAAGGTGACAGCCGTTACCATGACGGGGTTTGCGGATGACGAAGCGATCCCCACCTGGGCAAAGGCCTATGCCGCGGCGGGCGTTGCCGACGGGATCCTGCAGGGAAGCAATACCGGAGAGGGTGTATCCTTCCGGGGTGAAGACGCCATCACGGTGCAGGAGGCCGCGGCTCTTTTGAACCGGGTGCTGCATGTGGAGGATGTGGATCTTGCCGTTTGGTATGCCGACCGGGAAAGCGTGCCGGAATGGGCGGCGCAGGCTGTCGGGAATCTGGAAGCGGTGAGCGTGCTGCGCACCGGCAGCTACGGAAGCGGCACGCTGGGAGCTGCCGTTACCCGCGCGGAGGCTGCCCAAATGCTGGTTTCCGCAAAGGCGCTGCTGCAGGGAAGCTGAATGCGTAAAAGTATAAATAACCGCCCAAAATGGGCGGTTATTTATACTTATTCGTGCTTTTTCGCAACGTAAACCATGGGGATAAATAACCCGCCGAGATAGAGCATCAAAACGGCAAGCTGAGCCCATTGCATGTCATCGCCGGAGGGGAAGATGATGGATAAAAGGCTGAGGACCAAAGGCGTGCCCACCAGAGTGAAAAGGCTCCATATGCGGCCTACCTTTACAATGTAGGGCCAGTTGCGGTTGTTGAAAGCGATGCCCACAAGGTTCATGCGAAAAAAACCGTCACTGTAGGCTGTGATGCGGTTCTCGTCATAGTAGCGGGGAAGGGTCTCCCGAATGAAGCAGCAGAAATATATGCTGAAGATCAGCGGCAGCAGGTACATAAGGAACAGTGTTGCCGTGAGCGGCGCCATGGCCTGATGGGTCCTGAGCAGGAGGATATCCTCAAATGCTGCTAAAACGGCGCAGGCACCTACCATCGGCGCGTGTTTGCGCCAGTTTGGGCGGGTCGTGCTTTCCGACCCGAAGTGCAGAGCCTTCTGCACCAGAGTCTCGGTTTCACTGATATCCATGGTGTCATTTTCGCTGCGGCGGCACTCCAGCAGTTCGGTCACCGTGACATGCAGAGCCTCTGCCAGAGGGATCAGAAGCTGGGTATCCGGAATGCTGACGCCCGTTTCCCATTTGCTCACGGCCTTGTCGGAAATGAACAGCTTTTCTGCCAGCTCTTTCTGGGTCAGCCCCTGTTCTTTCCGGAGGGCGGACACAAAAGCGCCAAATTCCTTTCGGTTGATCTCAAACATGATATATGGCTCCTTTGCGGGAAAATCTATGGTCATATCATAGCGTGGAAACGGAGAAACTGTCAACCGAACGTCAGTAGAGTTCTCGAAATCTCCGAAAATGGGAAGGAACACAGGGAATTTTCGCTGTTGTATTCTATTAGCGGTTATGGTAAAATACATTAATTATAATAGGTGTAATATGCCGATATTGGCATCAGATGTATTTTGGAAGGATAGATGTACATGAAAATCGTTGTTCTGGCTGGTGGAATTTCTTCGGAACGTTCCGTGTCTCTTGTCAGCGGCACAAGCGTGTGCCGTGCCCTGCGTGAAAATGGCCACAGGGCAATTCTGGTGGATATGTTTTTGGGACTGGAGGAACTCCCCGAGGATCCCGAAACTCTTTTTGACGACCCTGCCGGCCTTTGCAAGGATGTGAAGATCGACGCTGCCGCGCCGGATCTGGACGCTGTCCGCGCCCTGCGAAAGGATCAGAGCGACTGCCGCTTTGGCCCCAATGTGTTGAAGCTGTGCGCTATGGCGGATATCGTGTTCCTGGGCCTTCACGGCGAGGATGGGGAGGACGGCCGCGTGCAGGCGGCTTTCGACCTGCTTGGCATTCGCTACACCGGCTCCGGCCACATGGCCTCTGCCGTTGCCATGGATAAGGTGGCCACCAAGCGCATGATGGATTCCCTCGGCATCCCCACGCCGGAGTGGCGGGTCATGACCTACACGCCGGAGGAGGTGGAGGAGCTCTCTCAGGAGCTGCCCATGCCCTGCGTGGTGAAGACGGTGGATGGCGGTTCCTCTCTCGGCGTGTTCCTGCCCGATACCCGGGAGGAGCTGAAGGAAGCGCTGCTCGCTGTTTTGAAATTCGGCAGCCGTGTTCTGGTGGAAAAGCGTGTGTACGGCAGGGAGCTGGTGGCAGGCGTGCTGGGCGAACGGTATCTGCCCTGCGCCATGACCATTCCCGCTGATAACGGAAACTTTGACTACGTGTCTAAGTATCAGTCTTTGGAAAACGGCGGCGCGACGGAGCTTTGCCCCGCGCCCATCACCGAGGAAGAGCAGAAAATGGTGGGTGAGCTGACCCTCAAGCTGTTCCACGGCCTTGGGCTGCAGGTGTATGCCCGGGCCGATGTGATCCTGGACGATGACGGAAACCCCTGGTTTTTGGAGTTCAATTCCCTGCCCGGCATGACTCCTGCAAGCTTCATGCCCAAGGAGGCTGCTGCCGCCGGCATGAGCTATCACGAGCTGTGCGAGGAGATCGTGCGGATGTCCTATGCTTTGAAGAGAAGAGGTTGATCCTATGCTGCCTATGACGATTCGGGAAATTGCCGCTGCCGTGGAAGGCACCTGGCTGAATCCCAGAGAAAATACTCCTCCGGTCACGGAGGTTTGCACCGACAGCCGCAAGATCTCTGAGGGCTGCCTGTTTCTCCCTTGGGTGGGCGAGCGGTTCGACGGACATGATTTCATTGAAAAAGCGCTGGAGAGCGGCGCTGCCGGCTGCCTTTGTGCGAAGGTGCCGGAAATCCTCCGGGCAGATAAGTTTTATATTCAGGTGGATGACACCCGCCTTGCCCTGCGCCGGCTGGCCTCTGCCTATCGGGAGCAGTTCAAGATCCCCTTTGTGCAGATCACGGGCAGCGTAGGAAAGACCACTACAAAGGAAATGGTGGCCTCTGTTCTGAGCGCGAAATATAACACGCTGAAGACTCAGGGGAATTTCAACAACGATATCGGCACGCCTCTTACGCTGCTGAATCTCAATGAGACCCACGAGGCTGCCGTGATCGAAACCGGCATGAATCATTTCGGTGAGATCGAGTATCTTGGCGTGATGGTGCGGCCTGATATTGCGGTGATCTCCAATATCGGCGACGCTCATATTGAGTTTCTGGGCAGCCGACAGGGCATCCTGCAGGCCAAGTGTGAGATTTTTGAGCATCTGAAAGAGGGCGGCCTTGCCGTTCTCAACGGGGATGATGCGCTGCTGAATACCGTGGAGGAGAAGAACTTCCGCATCGCCCGCTGCGGCCATTCCGGCCACAGCTCCGTGCGGATCGAGAATCTGACGGATCACGGCGTGGAAGGCATCAGCTGCACGGTAGTGACGCAAAAGGATCGATATGTGCTCTCCATCCCCGCACCCGGCGCCCATATGGCATATGCGGCGTCCATTGCTGTAGCAGTGGGTGAGGAGCTGGGACTGAGCAACGAGGAGATCGTCAGAGGTGTGGCGGCTTATGAGCCTGCCGGCTCCCGCATGCGCGTGCTGCGTTTTGAGGGAGAGCGCCTTGTGCTGGACGATTGCTACAACGCCAATCCCCAGTCTGTGGCGGCGGCGCTGGAAGTGCTGGCTAAAACCGAATGTGAGCGCAAGGTGGCAGTTCTGGGCGATATGGGTGAGCTGGGCGATCTGACGGATCAGGCCCACTACAATATGGGCGCTCTGGCAGCCATGCTGGGGATCGATCTTGTGATCGCCATTGGCCCCAAGGCAGCCCGTATTGCCGACGGCGCCCGGGCAAGCGGTGGAGAAGTGCTGCATTTTGAAACGAAAGAGGAAGTTGCCGTCCAGAGCTATCTGGAAAGCGGGACTGCGATGCTGGTGAAGGCTTCGCATGCCATGCATTTTGAAGATCTGGTGGCACAGCTGAAGGAATTCTATGATTGAGATACAGGTAAATGACCTGATCAAATCCTTTGAGGTCGGCAAAAATGTCCTTGACGGACTGACCTTTCAGATCGATCAGGGAGAACGGGTGGGACTTCTGGGCCGCAACGGCGCCGGAAAATCAACGCTTTTCAAGATTCTCACCGGCGAGCTGGACTATGACGAGGGAACTGTCAGCGTGGGTCAGGGCCGCCGGGTGGGTCTGATCTCCCAGATCCCCGTGTATCCGGTGGGCTACACGGTGGAGGATGTGCTGCGCAGCGCCTTTGCGCGGCTGGAGAGCGTAGCGGATGAGATGCGCCAGCTGGAAGGGCGCATGGCGGCGGGAGAAACAGACGACGCCATCCTGCGCCGCTACGGTAAGCTCAGTGAGCGCTTTGAGGTTTTTGGCGGCTACGACACCGATGTTGCCGTCAATAAGATCGCCAACGGCCTTTCCATCTCGGATCATATGCGCTCTCAGCTCTTTGACCGGCTTTCCGGCGGTGAAAAGACCCGAGTGAATCTGGGCCGGCTGATTTTGGAGGATACGGATATCCTCCTGCTGGACGAGCCTACCAACCATCTGGATCTTCATGCCACCGAATGGTTGGAGGAATATATCCGCCGCTTCCGTGGAACGGTGGTCGTGATCTCCCATGACCGCTATTTTCTCGACAGGATCGTGACCCGTGTCATCGAGATCCAGGACGGCAAGGCGGAGTTTTACAGCGGAAACTACAGCTTCTATGCGGTGGAGAAAGAGCGCCGCTATCAGGAGCGGATGAAGCAGTATCTGAAAGAGCAGGCGAAGATTGAGCAGTTGGAGCATGCCGCGGAGCAGCTTCGCCTGTGGGCCTTTCAGGGAATGGACAAGACCTACCGCCGCGCCATCTCTATGGAGCGGCGCATCGAGCGTATGCGCACCACCTCCAAGCCCACCAAGGCCCGGAAAATGGATGCCCGTTTCAACACGGCGGAGTTCCATGGGGATGAAGTGGTCTCCATGCGGAATCTTGCGAAGTCCTTTGGTGAAAAGCATCTTTTTGACGGGATCACGTTGAAGGTGGAGGGTGGTGAACGCATTGCCCTCATCGGCGATAACGGAACCGGAAAATCCACCCTGATCAAGATGATCATGGGGGAGATGTATCCCGACGACGGGAGGATCCGCACCGGCCCTCAGGTGCGTGCGGCCTATCTGCCCCAGATCATCCACTTTGATCATCCCGACTGGAATCTGGTGGAGAATATGATGGCTGCCAAACGGGGGCTTTCCGCCCAGAGCGCCAGAAACCGTCTGGCGGCCTATGATTTCCGGGGCGAGGATGTGATGAAGCCGGTTTCCGTTCTCTCTGGCGGCGAGCAGAGCCGACTGCGGCTGTGTATGCTGATGGATGATGAGATCAACTTCCTCATTCTGGACGAGCCCACCAACCATCTGGATATCGCCTCCCGCGAGTGGATCGAAGAGGCGGTGGAAAGCTATGACGGCACGCTGCTTTTTGTGTCCCATGACCGTTACTTCATCAACCGCTTTGCTACCCGCATCTGGGAGCTGTCGGGCGGTACGATTACGGATTATCCCATGGGCTTTGCCCAGTATCGTCAGGTAAAGGCGCAGGAAGAGGCGGAAAAGGTTGAAATGCCAAAGCCTGTAAAGGAAAAGACTGTTACAGAGCGGCCTCAGCGCGGCAATAAGGCTCAGCAGGCGGCCCGCCGCCAGCTTACGATTTGTGAGCGGGATATTGCCAAGGCGGAAGAGCGGATGACTGCGCTGGATGCGGAGATGGAGGCAGCTGCCTGCGACTATGAAAAGCTCAATGCCCTTTTGAAGGAAAAAGAGGCTGCTCAGACAGAACTGGACGCTCTTTATGAGCGCTGGGAGCAGCTGAGCGAGGAAGCGGAAGGGTAATATGAAAAAGGGGCTCCTTATTTCATCGGTTCTGTGTTTTGTGCTGGGGGCAGCGCTGTTTGCTGTTCCTGGTGTGCGGTTTTCCGCATATCTGCTTTTATGCATGGGTGGAGCATGCCTTCTGCTGTACTTTTTGGATATAGTGGCTGAAAAGTCGAGGTTTTTCAGATGGTGTAAAAGGATATTCCTTGTCGGACTGGCGGCACTGATCCTTTTGGTTGCTGTTCTGGAAGCGGTGATTCTTTCTTATGGAGAGGAAGACCATTCCGCTTTGCGCGTTGACGCGGTGATCGTTTTGGGTGCTGGCGTCAACGGAGAAACTCCCTCGGCGGCTCTTCGATCCCGCATTGACGCGGCTGCGGAATATATTTACGGCAGCTGTCCCGATGGGATCCCGGTGGTACTTTCCGGTGGACAGGGAAGCGGGGAGGATATTTCCGAAGCGGAGGCGATGTACCGCGCGCTGATCGGGCATAGCCTTCGTCCAACGGATATTCCCGTGAATTTTATTCTGGAAGACCGTTCAACCTCCACGGCGGAGAATTTTGCTTATTCCAAAACTTTGCTGGAAAATTTAGGTCTGGATACGGAGTCGGCGGTGATCGCCGTTGTGACCAATGATTTTCACTGTTACCGTGCCCGCTTGATCGCACAGCGGGAGGGACTTTCCACCATTGGTATTCCCGCGGAGCTTCCCTGGTGGTGGCTTACGGCAAATTATTATCTGCGGGAGGCATTTGCACTGGTAAAGACCGTGCTGTTTGACTGAGATCGCGAAGGAGACGCGCTATGAGTAATGTTTTATGTGTATATTATTCCCGAACGGGAAACACCCGCCAGACCATGACGGAGATCGCCGAGGCTCTTGGTGCCGATGTGCTGGAGATCCGGGATGAGGTGGAGCGCGGTGGTATTTTCGGCTGGCTTCGCTGCGGTTTAGACGCCGTGAGCCGCACGGTTCCCCCTATCATGCCCATTGAAACAGAAAAGCCTCTGTCTGAATACCGGCTGGTGATTCTCGGAACACCGGTCTGGGCCAGCCGCTGCTCCGGCGTGATGCGGAGTTTTTTGAAGCGGTATGGCCGGAAGCTTCATAATGTTGCCTATGTGCTGGTGCGGGGCAGTGAGGATAAAAACGAAGAGATCTATGATCAGATGGATGTTTACGTTCCCAACGGCCACTGTGCTGCGGCTACACTGCGCCGGGGCAGCGTGGGCTATGTGTTCTGGCAGGAGGAATTTCTCCGTCAGGTGAGGGAGCAGCTGAAATAGTACCTGACCCTTTCAAAATTTGGAAAGGAGAAGGATATGCTGGAAAAGCTGAATGCACTGGTCCTGCGTAAGGAGGATCTGGAGATACAGCTGGGGGAACCATCGGTTTACGCCGATGCGGAGAAGCTTCGCGCCATCAACCGGGAGCTGAAAGAGATCGAGCCGGTGGTGGAGACCTTTCGAGCCTGGCAGCAGGCAGAGCGTGACCGTCTTTCAGCGCAGGAGCTGCTTCATGATGCGGATTTCCGTGATCTTGCGCAGGAGGAACTGGAGCGTGCAAAGGCAAAGCAGGCGCGGCTGCAGGACGAACTGAGGCGGCTGCTTCTGCCCAAAGACCCCAACGACAGTCGCAATGTGATCATGGAATTGCGGGGCGGTGTCGGAGGAGAGGAAGGTGCTTTGTTTGCCCACTCTCTGCTTCGGATGTATACCATGTACGCCCAGAGCAGAAACTATAAACTGGATATTGTCAGTCTGAATGAAACGGAGCTCGGGGGCGTGAAGGAGTGCAGTGTCCTCATTGAGGGTGAGGGTGCCTATTCCCGGTTGAAGTTTGAGTCCGGTGTTCACCGGGTGCAGCGGGTCCCGGAAACGGAGTCCGGCGGACGCATCCATACCAGCGCAGCGACTGTCGCCGTGCTGCCGGAGGCGGAGGATGTGGAGTTTGTCATTGATCCCAAAGAGCTGCAGATCGATACCTACCGTTCCTCCGGCGCAGGCGGTCAGCACGTGAACAAGACGGAGTCTGCTATCCGGATCACCCATTTGCCCACCGGGTTGGTGGTGGAGTGTCAGGATGAGCGCAGCCAGTATAAAAATAAAGACAAGGCCATGAAGGTGCTGCGCTCCCGGCTTTTGGAAATGGAGCGGGAAAAGCAGGCTGCCCAGACGGCTGCCCAGCGGAAAAGTCAGGTAGGCAGCGGCGACCGTTCCGAGCGGATCCGTACCTATAATTTTCCACAGGGCCGTGTGACGGACCACCGCATCGGGCTGACGTTATATAAGATCGACGCCATTATGGATGGCGCTTTGGATGAGCTGATCGATGCTCTGGTCACTGCTGACCAGGCTGAGAAGCTGAAAAACGGAGAAAGATAAAAAAACGGGTAATTTCCCGGTAGAGATAGAGGCGAAATTATGCAGACGATCTATTATGACCTTCGCGATACGAAGGGACAGCAAAAGACCATTGAGGACAAGATCTGCGCTGCGGCAAAGATTTTGAAAGAGGGCGGCCTTGTGGCCGTTCCCACAGAAACGGTTTATGGCCTTGGGGCCAACGGTCTGGACACGGATGCAGTCAACCGCATTTTTGAGGCCAAGGGCCGTCCGCAGGACAATCCCCTGATCCTTCATGTGACGGGGCCCCAGTGGCTGCCCCGCTATTGCCGGGAGATCCCTCCCCTTGCTTATGTGCTGGCCCGTAAATTCTGGCCCGGACCTCTGACCATGATTTTAAAGCGCAGCCCTATTGTGCCTGATGTGACCACTGCCGGGCTTGACACGGTGGCAGTCCGCTGCCCCGATCATCCTGTGACCCTTTCCATCATCCGTGAGGCGGGTGTTCCCATTGCGGCGCCCAGCGCCAATATTTCCGGCCGCCCCAGCTGCACTACGGCGCAGGATGTTCTGGAGGATATGGATGGCCGCATCGACGGCGTTGTGGATGGCGGAGCCTGCACCGTTGGCGTGGAGTCCACGATTCTCGATCTGACCTGTGATCCCCCCCGGCTGCTGCGTCCCGGCGGACTGCCGCTGGAGGATATGGAGCGGCTGATTGGGCATATTGATGTGGATAAGGCTGTGACGGAGAAACTTGCAGAAGGGGAGAAGCCCAAGGCTCCCGGCATGAAGTATCGCCACTATGCGCCCAAAGCCCCTGTGACCGTTGTGACAGGTGCCCCCGCAGTCTCTGCGGCAGAGATCGCCCGCCGTGTGGGCGCTTCCTCCGGCGTGATCTGCTTTGACGAGTATGTGCATCTCTTCCCTGAGCAGGAGGTGCATGCCCTTGGCCCTGTGGATGATAAGCTGACGCAGGCCCAGCGGCTGTTTGACGCCCTGCGCACTTTTGATGAAAGTGGTGTAACGGAGATTTTTGCCCAGTGCCCCGACAACCGGGGTCTTGGTCTTGCCATCAGCAACCGGCTGAAAAAGGCTGCCGGCTTCCATGTGATCGAGGCAGACAGTCAGCGTATCATCTTTGGCCTGACGGGCTGCACCGGCGCCGGCAAGACCAGCGCGCTGAAAGCGCTGGAGGCTCTGGGGGGACAGGTGATCGATTGTGACGCCCTGTATCATAGGATGCTGGATGAAAATGACGCTATGCGCAACGCCATCAATGAAAAGTTCCCCGGCGTATTTGGTAAGGACGGCAAGCTGGATCGCCGGAAGCTTGGAGAGGAGGTCTTTTCCAAGAAGGATCGTCTTGCCCAGCTGGATGAGATCGTCTTCCGTTTCCTTGTGCCTGAGGTGGAAAAATATGTGACGGCTCTGCCGGATGGCCTGTACGCTATTGACGCCATCAATCTGCTGGAAAGCGGTCTTGACCGCCTTTGTGACCGCACTGTTGCCATTACGGCACCTGTCGAGCTGCGTGTGCGCCGCATCATGCAGCGGGATCAGATCTCCGAGCAGTATGCGCGATTGCGCGTTTCCGCCCAGAAAGCGGATGATTACTATCGCAGCAAGTGTGACTGTGAGCTGACTAACGCGCAGGATACGCCCGGTGAATTTGAGAAGGCGGCGGTGCTCTTCTTTGGTAAGCTTATTGAGGCTGTGCGGGAAGAGAAGCGCCGGATCAACTAAGGAACAGAAAAGGAGAGAACACTCTATGTCTGAAGAAATCAAGGAGCTGAAAAAGAAGCTGCTCTCCACGAAAAAGAACGGCTACGACTGTGTTGCCGAAGGCTATGAGGCTGCGATGGAGGATTATTGCCGGGGCTATAAGGCCTATCTGGATGTCGGCAAGACTGAGCGGCTGTGTGCGGCGGAAACCATTCGTCTTGCTCAGGCCGCAGGCTATCGGCCCTATCAGCGGGGGATGGAGGTAAAAAGCGGCGATAAGCTTTATGTGTCCAACCGGGGCAAGTCCGTGCTGTTGGCGCATATTGGTAAGAAGCCCCTTTCCGAAGGTGCTCAGATCGCTGCGGCGCATATTGATTCTCCCCGTCTGGATCTCAAGCCCAATCCTCTTTATGAGGAGGCCGAGATGGCTTTTTTCAAGACCCATTATTATGGCGGCATCCGCAAGTATCAGTGGGTAGCCATTCCTCTGGAGCTTCACGGTGTAGTGGTCATGAAGGATGGTTCTGTTGTGACGGTGAATGTGGGTGCTGACACCGATGACCCCAAGCTGGTCATTACGGACCTGCTGCCCCATCTGGGCGCTGAGCAAGGGAAGAAGCCCCTTGCCACTGCCATTCCCGGAGAGACGCTGAATCTGCTGCTGGGCAGCCGTCCCATTGGGGATGAAGAGGATTCCGGCCGGGTGAAGCTGGCGGTGATGAAGCTTCTCAATGAGAAGTACGGCATCACCGAGGATGACTTTACCTCCGCCGAATTGGAAGCAGTTCCCGCCCAGAACGCCTGCGACATCGGTCTGGACCGCTCCATGATCGGCGCATACGGGCACGATGACCGTGTGTGCGCCTATGCATCCTTAAAGGCGCTGCTGGATCTGGAGGAAACCCCTGCCAAGACTGCGGTATGCGTGTTGGCAGACAAGGAAGAGATCGGTTCTGACGGTGTGACCGGCATGCAGTCTGCGGCCTTTGACACATTCATGGAGGACCTGTGCGATGCCCAGGGCGTGGCGCTGCGGGTGTGCTATGAAAAGTCCTTCTGCCTCAGCTCTGATGTGACTGCCGCCTATGATCCCGATTTTGCCGAGGTTTATGAGAAGAGAAATTCCGCTTATTTGAATTACGGCATTGGTCTTTGCAAGTATACCGGCGCCCGGGGAAAGTCCGGCGCCTCTGACGCCGATGCCGAGACTGTGGGCTATGTCCGCCGCATTTTCGATGATGCCGGTGTGGTCTGGCAGATCGCGGAGCTTGGCAAGGTGGATATCGGCGGCGGTGGAACGGTTGCCATGTATATGGCCAACCGCAATATCACTACGCTGGATGCCGGTGTTCCTGTTTTGAGCATGCATGCTCCCTTCGAGACCGTCAGCAAGCTGGATTGCTATGAAACCTATAAGGGCATGAAAGCTGTCTATCAGGCAGAGACTTGAGTTTTTTACAGCGAAACAAAAGGCGGGTTGTCTACGGATGACCCTCCTTTTTTGCGCTTTTTTACAAATTGTCCATAGTGGACAGACTGCTTCGGGGGAATTTCACTGTTTTAGACAAAAAAATTTTTGCTGCTTTGGTTGCGTAAATTGATGGGAATGTGGTAAGATACTCATATCTTAAAGACAAATGACCGCGGGAGGTGGACGAATGTCGAAACCCATCAAATATTATATTGTGGCGGCTGAAGCTCTGCCGGAGATTTTTATCAAGGTGGCAGAGGCGAAGCGGATGATGCAGACCGGCGAGGTGGATACCGTTGGAGCGGCGACACGCATGGTTGGGATCAGCCGCAGCGCATTTTATAAGTATAAGGATTCCGTGCAGCCCTTCAATGATATGAAGTCTGAGCATATCATAACATTTTATGCTATGCTGAAGGATACGGCAGGTGTGCTGTCCCGGGTGCTGAGCGTTTTCGCTGCCTCCGGAGCAAATATTCTGACCATCAATCAGAGCATACCCACCAACGGCTGCGCAGCGCTGACGATCTCTGCGGAGACTTCTGATATGGAGGAATCTCTGGAGCATTTGCTGGGACAGGTCAGCAGTCTGGACGGCGTTGTGAAGTTTGAGATTTTAGCCGGCTGAGTTCGATCATTATAGTGTTTATTGATACAAAGGAGAGACGATCATGGCAAAGATTGCAATTATGGGTTTTGGCACCGTGGGTGCAGGCGTAGCTGAGGTTGCCCGCATGAATCAGGACTCCATCGCCGCAAATTTGGGCGAAGAGGTTTATGTGAAGTATATTCTGGATGTCCGGGATTTTCCTGACAGCCCCTATGCCGATCGGATGATCAAGGACTTTTCCATCATTGAGAATGATCCCGAGGTGGAAGTGGTGGTGGAGACCATCGGCGGCGCCCGGGTAGCTCTGGAATTTACCCGCCGGGCTCTTTTAGCCGGAAAGCACGTGGTGACCTCCAACAAGGAGCTGGTAGCGACTCATGGCCGGGAGCTTCTGGAGATCGCAAAGGAAAAGAATGTGAATTATCTCTTTGAGGCAAGCGTTGGCGGTGGTATTCCTCTGCTGCGCCCCTTGTTCCAGTGCCTGGCTGCCAACCAGATCGAAGAGATCGCAGGTATTTTGAATGGCACCACCAATTATATCCTTACCCGCATGGTCAAGGGCGGCGTTTCCTTTGCCGAGGCGCTGAAGGAGGCCCAGGCCAAGGGCTATGCGGAGGCCGACCCCACGGCTGACGTGGAGGGCATCGATGCAGGCCGCAAGATCTGTATTCTTTCTGACCTTGCCTGGGGCAAGGAAGTCAAGCCCTCTGAGGTCAGCATGGAGGGTATCAGCGCGCTGGATCTCAAGGATGTGGATATTGCCGCAGCCGCTGGTTATCGTGTGAAGCTGCTGGGACATGCAAAGCGTATGGAAGACGGCAGGATCGCAGCCTTCGTGGCACCCCATCTGGTAGAAGAGAACTCTCCCATTGCCACAGTGGATGATGTCTTCAACGCCGTGATGATCCGCGGTAACGCTGTGGGAGATGTGATGTTCTATGGCCGCGGTGCCGGCGATCTCCCCACCGCGTCTGCAGTCATGGGCGATGTGCTGGATGTGATCGAGCACCGCGCAAAGCGCCGCCGTCTCGGCTGGAGCGAGGGAGCAGAGC
This sequence comes from Oscillibacter sp., assembly GCA_017410185.1. Taxonomy (GTDB): domain Bacteria; phylum Bacillota; class Clostridia; order Oscillospirales; family Oscillospiraceae; genus Oscillibacter. The sequence goes on from JAFQRI010000039.1 coordinate 15,917, forward strand.
TGGTGGACGTGAAAGAACTTTCCATGAAGTGGTATCTTCGCGGCGACTTCTCCGCAGAAGAAGCACGGAAAGCTTGCGGTGAGATCGAGGAGTTGGCTGGCGGTGCAGTGATTACCGCTGCTATGAAGGAAGAAGCTGCAAAGGCAGCCGCTGCTGCTCTGAGCGCTGCTGCAGTGCTGCGTGTTCTGTAAGGGCATTAAGGACGATTTATCATCCCTTGGCGTATACTGATATAGCAAGGGATCTATTCTGGAGCAAAGAAGGAACAACTGATGAGTTTGATCGTACAAAAATTCGGCGGCAGCTCCGTGAGAGATGCCCAGCGCATCCGAAATGTTGCCGGAATTATTGCGGAGACTTACTTGAAGGGCAATGATGTGATGGTGGTTCTTTCCGCGCAGGGTGATACTACCGACGATCTCATTGCCAAGGCAGCGGAGATCAATCCCAATGCCTCTAAGCGCGAGATGGATATGCTTCTGGCTACTGGTGAGCAGATTTCTGTCGCTCTTTGTGCTATGGCGCTGCAGGCTATGGGCCTGCCCTGCATTTCCCTGACGGCATGGCAGGTAGGCATCCATTCCAAGGGCGTTCACTCCGATGCCCGCATCAAAAAGATCGATACCGAGCGTATCCGCTCGGAGCTGGATCAGCGCCGTATCGTCATCGTCACCGGTTTTCAGGGTGTGGACCGAAAGGGTGATGTTACCACTTTGGGCCGCGGCGGCAGCGATACCAGTGCAGTGGCTCTGGCGGCAGCGTTTCACGCTGACCTGTGCCAGATCTATACAGATGTGGACGGCGTGTACACCACCGATCCCCGCATCGTGCCCACGGCACGCAAGCTCGATGAGATCAGCTATGACGAAATGCTGGAGCTGGCATCTCAGGGCGCTCAGGTGCTGCATAACCGCAGTGTGGAGCTTGCCAAGAAGTTCAGAGTCAATATGGAAGTCGTGTCCAGTCTTGAGCGCAAGCCCGGCACGAAAATCAAGGAGGTTGCCAAAGTGGAAAAAACCAATATCGCCGGTGTTGCAAAGGACAGCAGCATCGCTCATGTTTCTCTGGTGGGACTGCAGCACAGCCCCGGCGTTGCATTCCAGGTCTTCTCGCTGATGAGCCAAAAAAACATCAACGTGGATAATATCCTGCAGTCTATCGGTCGTGATGAGACCAAGGACATTTCCTTTACCCTTCATGAGAAGGATCTGAAGGAAGCCACGGAGATCCTCATGGAAAACAAGGAATCTCTGAAGTTCGACCATATTGAGGCAGATGACAAGGTGGGCAAGGTATCCATCGTCGGCATGGGACTGATGAGCAATGCGGGTATTGCCGCCAAGGTCTTTGAGGCCCTCTATGAGGCAGGCATCAACATCCAGATGATTTCTACCTCCGAGATCCGCCTCTCTGTCCTGTTGGGCGAGAAGGATGTCAACCGTGCGGTGAAGGCTATCCACGATAAGTTTTTTGATGTGATCTGATTTCTTTTGGGATACGGGCGTGCTGCGGCACGCCCGTATCTTGTATTGCGTGAAAAAATATGGTAGAATGCCAGCAGAAAAATTTCTCAGGAGGAGAATTATGAACGCCATCGTTACTGTTGTCGGCCGGGACAGGGTCGGTATCATTGCTTCCGTCTGCGCACTGCTGGCAGAAAACAATGTGAACATTCTGGATATTTCTCAGACCATTCTGCAGGGCTCTTTTACCATGGTCATGGCTGTGGATGTCGGTGCTTCCAAGGCGCCTGTGGGCGATTTGCGTGATCAGCTGGAGGAGCTTGGTAAGAAGATGGAGATTTCCATCCGCATCCAGCGTGAAGAGATTTTTGACGCCATGCACCGTATCTGAGAGGGGAGAGGGCTATGCTGAATCAAAAAGACATCCTCTCCACCATTGAAATGATCGACCAGCAGCATCTGGATATCCGCACCATCACCATGGGCATTTCACTCCTCAGCTGCTGTGATCCCGATGGGAAAAAGGCCTGTGACAAGGTCTACGATAAGATCACCCGCTATGCTGAAAAGCTGGTAAAGACCGGCGAGGATATTGAGCGGGAGTTCGGTATCCCCATCGTCAATAAGCGCATTTCCGTAACGCCCATGGCTCTTGTGGCCGGCGCCAGTGATGCAAAGGACTATGTTCCCTTTGCCCTTGCCATGGACCGTGCAGCCAAAACCTGCGGCGTGAACTTCATTGGCGGATATTCCGCCCTGGTGCAAAAGGGAATGACTCTGGCAGATGAAAAGCTGATCCGCTCCATTCCGGAGGCTCTGGCTTCCACGGATCTGGTTTGCTCTTCCGTGAATGTGGGGTCCACAAAAGCGGGTATCAATATGGATGCTGTTGCCCTGATGGGCCGCGTCATCAAGGAGACAGCTCGCCTGACCGAGGCGCAGGACGGCCTTGGCTGCGCAAAGCTGGTGGTGTTTTGCAATGCGGTGGAGGATAATCCTTTTATGGCCGGCGCTTTCCACGGTGTTGGTGAGGCCGAAAAGGTCATTAATGTAGGTGTCTCCGGCCCCGGCGTGGTGCATCATGCCCTGCAGAGCGTGAAGGGCCAGCCCTTTGAGGTAGTGGCGGAAACGGTGAAGAAGACCGCTTTCCGCATTACCCGCATGGGCCAGCTGGTGGCGCAGGAGGCCAGCCGCCGGCTGGATACCCCCTTTGGCATTGTGGATCTGAGTCTTGCACCTACCCCCGCAGTGGGCGACAGTGTTGCCCGTATTCTGGAGGAGATGGGCCTTGAGGTCTGCGGTACCCACGGCACGACTGCTGCTCTTGCCCTGCTCAACGATGCAGTGAAGAAGGGCGGCGTGATGGCATCCTCTTCTGTTGGCGGCCTTTCCGGCGCCTTTATCCCTGTCAGTGAGGACGAGGGCATGATCGCCGCCGCCCGCAGCGGTGTTCTGACGCTGGACAAACTGGAGGCCATGACCTGCGTTTGCTCCGTAGGCCTTGATATGATCGCCGTTCCCGGGGACACTTCCGCTGAAACCATCTCTGCCATCATTGCGGATGAAGCTGCCATTGGTATGGTCAACTGCAAGACAACGGCTGTGCGTCTGCTGCCCGCGCCCAATAAAACCGTGGGTGACACCATTGAGATGGGAGGCCTTTTGGGAAGCGCTCCCGTGATGCCCGTGCATAACGAGTCTGCCGCCGCCTTTATTGGCCGGGGCGGACGGATTCCCGCACCGATGCACAGCCTGAAAAACTGAGGATAGTGAAAATTTAAAAATATACAGGGAGGAACACATCATGGCAAAGATCCTGATAAAAAACGCCAAGGCTATCGTTACCTGTGATGCACAGGACAATATTTTCCGGGACAGTGATATTCTCATCGACGGCCCTGCCATCGTGGAGATCGGTAAGAATTTGAGTGCAGAGGGTGCAGAGGTCATTGACGCCGCGGGCAAGTTCGTCTATCCCGGCATGATCAATACCCATCATCATTTCTTCCAGACCTTTGTGCGCAATCTCATTACCATTGATTATCCCAGCCTCACGGTCATGGATTGGATCGACAAGATCTACCGCATCTTCCAGATCATTGACAATGATGTGATCTATCACTCCTCTCTCACGGCATTTGCCGATCTCATCAAGCACGGCTGCACCACTGCCTTCGACCATCAGTACTGCTATACCAACAAGACCGGCACCGACCCTGTGGACCGCCAGATGGAGGCTGCGAAGCTCATGGGCATCCGCTATCATGCCGGCCGCGGTACCAACACCCTTCCCCGGGAAGAAGGCAGCTCCATCCCTGAGAATATGCGGGAAACGACCCAGACCTTTATCAGGGACTGCGAGCGCCTTGCAAAGCTCTACCACGATCCCAAGCCCTTCTCCATGAGCCAGATCGTTCCTTCTCCCTGTCAGATCATCAACTGCTACGATGAGACCTTCCGGGAGACTGTCCCTATGGCTCGTGAATTGGGGCTGCGGATGCATACCCATCTTGCCGAGGGCGAGAATGAGGGCATCGTTGCCCGGTTCGGCAAACGCTCTTTGGAGCTGTTTGAGGAGATCGGCTTTATCGGCGAGGATGTTTTCTTCGCCCATGGCTGGGAGCTGACTCCTGAGGAGCATAAGGTTCTCGCCAAGTACGGTTCCGGCGTGTCTCATTGCCCCGGCCCCGCCATTCTGGGCGGGTTCCCCATTCTGGATATCAAGGCTATGCAGGAGCGGGGTGTTCTCATCAGCCTCGGCTGTGACGGCGCTGCCACCAATGACAGCTCCAGCATGCTGGATACCCTGCGCACTTCCTATATGATGCAGGCCTACCATGCCAAGCTCCGCGGCGGCACGGTTTCGGCCTATGATATGCTCAAGTGTGCCACCATCAACGGTGCAAAGACCTTGGGCCGCAGTGATCTGGGCTCTCTGGAAGCCGGCAAGGCTGCCGACCTCTTTATGGTGGG
>JAFQRI010000040.1 GCA_017410185.1 Oscillibacter sp.
CAGGAAGCCGGCGACGTCGTGAAGTTCGAGCAGGTCCTGGCCATCATCGATGGCGAGGAGGCCACCTTCGGTGCTCCCGTTGTGGAGGGCGCTTCCGTTGAGGCTAAGATCCTCAAGAACGGCAAGGGCAAGAAGATCCGCATCTTCAAGTACAATCCCAAGAAGGGCTACCGCAAGAGACAGGGTCATCGTCAGCCTTACACCAAGGTTGAGATCACCAAGGTCGTCCGCTAATTTATGACTACCGTTACTTTCCACACGGAAGGAAACCGCATCATTGGGTTTGACTCTTTTGGTCACAGCGGCTACGCTGAAGCAGGCGAGGATATCGTCTGCGCGGCCATCACCAGCGCCATTCGTCTGGTGGATGCCACCATCAATGATGTCATGGGTCTCGCCGCATCTGTGAAGGTCAAGGAGGAAGAGGCACTCATCTCCCTGCGTCTCCCCGGGGGACTGGCTCCCACCGCTGAGAGTACCTGTCAGTCTTTGCTGACGGGATTGATGGTGTACTTCGCCCAGCTTCACGACGAGTATCCCGAAAATATTGAAGTTCTGGAGGAAGATTGATTCCTCTCCATCATTCTACAGAAAGGATGGTCCCTATCATGATTCGTATTGGTCTTCAGTTCTTCGCCCACAAGAAGGGCGGCGGCTCTACCAAGAACGGCCGTGACTCCGAGTCCAAGCGCCTTGGTCCCAAGCGCGCCGACGGTCAGTTTGTCAAGGCCGGCAACATCCTGGTTCGCCAGCGCGGCACTCACATCCATCCCGGTGTGAACGTCGGTATCGGCACTGACGATACCCTGTTCGCCAAGGTGGACGGCGTGCTCCGTTTCGAGCGCAAGGGTAAGGATCGTAAGCAGGCTTCTGTTTACGCTGCCGAGTAATAGTTGCTTTGAGAGAGCCCCGAACGCACCCGTTCGGGGCTCTTTTTCAAGTCTTTGTGTGTATATCCGAGGGCGTGGCGGCCCATGCTTTGGGATATATACACCCAACATCATTTCATATTGGAGGATACGCAATATGGCTGCAGGTTTTATCGATAAGGCCCGCATCACCGTTCGCGCCGGCAACGGCGGCAACGGTGCCGTGGCTTTCCACAGAGAAAAGTATATCGCAAACGGCGGCCCCGACGGCGGCGACGGCGGCCGGGGCGGCAACATCGTTCTGGTGGTGGACGACAATATGTCCACCCTCATGGACTTCCGCTACAAGCGCAAATATGTGGCCCCCAACGGGCAGGACGGTTCCGGTGCCCGCTGCCACGGCAAGAACGGCGAGGATCTTGTCATCAAGGTCCCCCGCGGCACGCTGGTGCGGGATGCCGAGACCAATGAGATCATCAAGGATATGTCCGACAAGGAGCCCTATATCCTCTGCAAGGGCGGCCGGGGCGGCTGGGGCAACATGCACTTTGCCACCCCCACCCGTCAGGTGCCCCGCTTTGCCAAGGGCGGCCTCCCCGGTCAGGCCCATGACGTGGTGCTGGAGCTCAAGCTCCTGGCTGATGTGGGCCTTGTGGGCTTCCCCAATGTGGGCAAGTCCACTCTTCTCTCCGTTGTCTCCAAGGACCAGCCCAAGATCGCAAACTATCACTTCACCACCCTGTACCCCAACCTTGGCGTTGTGTGGGTGGATGAGGGCGTGAGCTTCGTCATGGCAGATATTCCCGGCATCATCGAGGGAGCCAGCGAGGGCGCGGGCCTCGGTCACGACTTCCTGCGCCATGTGGACCGCTGCCGCCTTCTGGTGCATGTGGTGGACGTTTCCGGCTGCGAGGGCCGGGACCCTGTGGAGGATTTCGACGCCATCAACCTGGAGCTCCAGCAATATTCCCCCGAGCTTGCCACCCGTCCCCAGATCGTGGTGGGCAATAAGATGGATATCTGCGAGGACATGGAGAATGTGGAGCGCCTGCGCGCTCATGTGGAGGCTCTGGGCTATCAGTTCTTTGAGCTTTCCGCTGCTGCCCATCAGGGTACCCGTGAGCTGGTGAAGAAGGTGGCCGGCGAGCTTGCCACCCTGCCTCCCGTCATCGTCTACGAGCCGGAGTATGTGCCCCGTGAGGCTGTCATCGACTTCTCCGCGCCTCTGGAGATCGAGCGCGCCGATGACGGCACCTGGCTCATTGAGGGCGCATGGCTGCAGCGCGTCATGAGCAACACCAACTTTGCAGACTACGAGAGCCGCATGTACTTTGATAAGTGCCTGCGGGATTCCGGCCTCTTCCAGACTTTGGAGGAAATGGGCATTGAGGACGGCGACACCGTTTCTCTCTACGACTTCGAGTTTGAATACCAGAGATAACAAAATCGCTCCCGGTTTCGGGAGCGATTTTTGCTTATCCAACGATGGTGCACCACATGGGCAGCGTTACCATGGAAACCAGCGTGGAGAACACCACGCAGCGGGTGGCAAAGTCCGCGTCGCTGCCGTAGCGGGCGGCGAAGATGGCGGCGGTGGCCCCGGCGGGCATGCCGGTCATCAAAACGCTGACACCAAGGGCCACACGCTCAAGGTCCAGCGCCGTGCCAAGACCAAAGGCCAGAGCCGGCAGGGCAAGGAGACGGAAGATACTGAAGAGGACGGTGTCTTTATTCACAATGGTGGAGAGCTTCACATCTGCAAGGATCGTACCCACGATGAACATGGTCATGGCGGAGTTGCAGGAGCCGATGTAGCCCACCGTTTTGGTGATGATGGCAGGGAGGGGCAGCTGGGTCACCATGCAGAAAAGGCCTAAGTAGATGGCCACAAGGCAGGGGTGGGTGGCCACATTTTTGAGGACTTTCTTTTTGTCCACCTCTGCGTCCGCCACGAAGTAGGTGGTGCCCACCGACCACATCACCACCCGCATGGGAATGAGGAAAATAGAGGTGTACAGTACGCCGATGGCGTCATACAGCCCCTCGGCGATGGGGTTGCCCAGAAAGCCGCTCATGGGCACGATGGTGCAGTATTGCAGCACCTTCTTTTGCTGGGACGGATAGAGGTTGAAGAGAAAGCGGTTCAAAACGAGGCACACCGCCTGCAAGATCACCGCTGAGAGCAGGAGAAGCGCGCAGGAGCGGAAGGTCTCCAGATTGAATTCGATCAGGCAGGAGCGGAAGATGTTGCAGGGGATGATAATATTCACGCAAAGATCTGTGAGGCACTTTTTTCCGTTTGCGTCGATCACGCCCCTCTTTTTCATCCACGCGCCAATGAGCATCATGGCAAAGAGGGTCCCCTGCAGGCTGATGAGGTCAGAGAGTTTCAAGCCTGTCCTCCTTTCTTAAAGAAAATGCCCCGGAAAACCGGGGCATTATAAATTAAAGGGTGGCGATAAACTTCTCGATACGGTCAAGACCTTCCTTCAGATCCTCATCGGAATAGCAGTAGGAAAGGCGGGCATAGCCCTCGGTGCCAAAGTAAATGCCGGGGATGAGGCCCACAAGGCCCTCTTTGAGCATCTTTTCACAGAAGGTGATGGAATCCATGCCGTACTTCTCGATATTGATGAACATGTAGAACGCACCCTCGGGCTCCTGCACTTCAAGACCCATGTCCACAAGGCGCTTGTAAACATATTCCTTGCGCTTGCGGAAGATCTCCACAACGCCGCTGGTATCATACCCCAGAGCTGCTACGCAGGCAGGCTGCACGAAGGAAGGTACAGACACCACGCTGTACTGGTGGAAGATCTGCATCCGATCCCGGATGGGGGCGTCGGCCAGGCAGTAGCCAAGGCGCCAGCCCGTCATGGCATAGGGCTTGGAAAAGCTCTGAATGACGATGATGCGGTCCCGCATATCCTGATACTCGGAGAAGCTGTGGTACTCGTCGGTGTAAGTCAGCGTGCGGTATACATCGTCGCAGAGGACGAAGATGGGCAGATCCTTGAGGATCTCGTGGATGGCGTCCAGATTCTCCTTGGTGTAGATGCAGCCGGTGGGGTTGTTGGGAGAGGTGAGGATGATGGCCTTGGTTTTGGGGGTGATAGCGGCCTTCAAAGCCTCGGGATCGATCTGGAACTTATTTTTCTCCGTGGGGAGGAACACGGGTACGCCCCGGCAGATCTGGACAATGGACTCATACAGACCGAAGGCGGGGGTGGGGATGATGACCTCATCGCCGGGATTGAGAATGGTGGAGAAGGCGACAAACAGGCTCTCGGTAGCGCCCACGGTCATGATGATCTCGTCGGGGGAGTAGTGCAGGCCGTGGTGCTTTTCCTCAAACTCGGAAACGGCCTTGAGCATATAGTCGTAGCCGTTGCCGGGGGGATAGTGGGTGTCATTGGCATCCAGAGCGGCCTTGGCGGCTTCCTTCACCACATCGGGGGTGTTCAGGTCGGGCTCGCCGATGGTCAGGGCACAGGCGCCGGGAGTGGCACGCACCAGAAAGGTGAAACGGCGGATGCCGGAAAGCTCCACGCCCATTACGGCGCTGTTGAGGGTCAGTTCCATGGGGTCACGCTCCTTATTGATTTAAAGTGATGAGAACAGTATATTCCTGTGATTTTTACTTGTCAACGGCGGATTTCTTTAAAAAAAGAATATCCCGCACCGTGAGAACCGTGCCGTCCACGGTGAATTTGACCTCCATGCCCCCAAAGCCAAATCCGTAGACCCGCTGGGGATCATCGTGATAGTGGGGGCGGGGGTCCTGAGCCAGCACGCCCCGGAGGGCCTCCCGGCGGTGCTCGGGGATCTTTGCAAGGAGCCCTTCAGGAATGATGACCTCCAGTGTTTCCCCGGCAGGAGCGGAGGCAAAACCGCCGGTGGCGTCCTCCTTGCAGTCGGCATAGGGAATATAGGGCTTGATATCCAGAATGGGCGTGCCGTCCATGAGGTCTGCGCCGAGGATGCGCAGAACGGTTCCTTCCGAAGTTTCCTCGATGCTTTTCAGCCGCACGCAGGACAGCGCAATGGGGTTGGGGCGGAAGGGGGAGCGGGTGGCAAAGACCCCCATGCGGGTGTTGCCCCCAAGGCGGGGCGGACGCACGGTAGGGGACCAGGTGTCCCGGGCGGCCTTGTCAAAGACCCATACCAGCCAGATGTGGGAAAAGCCCTCCAGGCCCCGCAGGGCGTCGGCGTTGCGGTATTCCGGCTCGAAGACGATGGTGGATTCCAGCGCCTCCACAAGGCCGCTCTGGCGGGGCACGCCGAACTTGGTGGCAAAGTCGCTTTTGATGCGGGCGATGACTTTCATGGAAAATTCCTGCATGGGCAAGGCTCCTTTTTGGATGATGCCATGATTATACAGGATTTTTTACCGCTTGAAAAGAAGAAAAAGCCGCCCCCACGAAAGTGGAGGCGGCACAAAGTCTGGGGAAAAAGCTTATGCAATGGGAAGGGAGGCGTTGGGATCCACTTCCACGAAGCTGTCGAAGCGTGGGAAGGTGATCTCCACATCCTCGCCAATGGCGTTGACCACCACATTGGCGGAGAGATCGTAAGACATCTGGATGGTGGACATAGCGCCGGTCTCATCGGGGGCGCTCATGGACATGGACATGGGCATGGACATGACCATATCCTTCAGCTCGCCCTTGCGGTCCAGAGTATAGACCAGAGTGCATTCACCGATCTCCATATCCATGTACAAAGACGTGGCGCCCAGATCGGTGCCGGCCATGTTCATCAGCTCGTCAAACATGCCGCCGTAGCCATCGGTGATGACCATGGTGTAGACGGTGTCGCGGCCCTTTTTCTCAGCGGCGATGGACTTCACCATAGCAAGGCCGTTGACATTGCTGCCGGTAGGCATGGGGATCTCGAGGCTATCCAGAAGCTCCTGCATATCCAGGTCGGTCATAGCCCCTTCCATAGGATACTTGGCATTTACGACAGCGCCGGTGGCAGGATCATTGGTGGACATATACATCCAACCGTCCTTCATCCACAGGCCGATGGTGACGGTCTGGTCAGCCAGGGTGCCGTCCTCCATGGGGAGGTCCTTTATGGTGGTGTCCAGCACGTAGGCAAGCTCCATATCGCCATCAGGCAGCATCTTCATAGCTACGCTGCCGTCGATGGTGGTGTTCACCGTTTCACTCACGCCGTCAGCGGTGACGGAAATATCCATCTCCATCGCCATGTCCATATCCATGGCGGAAAGCACTTCGTCGGCAGACAGGGCCATTTCAGCGGCGGAGACCTCCCGGTAGAGCTCCATTTTTTCCATCATGGGCTGGGCGGCACTCTTGTCCACAGCGCCGCTGTCCACCAGCGTTTTGAGAAGATATGTATCGCCTTCGGCGGTGTCGGCGGCCAGCGCCTGGTAAGTCAGGGCGGCCAGATCGTCCCGCAGGAAGTCACCCAGAAACATCATAGGCATATAGAAACCCTTTTCCTGGGCGCAGGTGAGGGCGTCGGCGTACTCAAAATCCTCTCCGTCCTTGTAACCCAAGGCCCGCAGGAGGAAGGTGGCGTAGCTCTGGACGCTGCAAAGCTCGGCAGAGCCGAACTTGTCTGCGCTGACGCCCTTGGTCAGGCCCTCAGTGTAGAGCCATGCCACGTGAGGTGCGGCGTAGGCAGGCACATCGGTGAAGGGATGGGAGATAGATCCCGCGGCATAGTCTGCGGCGGCGGAGTCTTCCGCGCCGTAGAGCCGCACCAGCATAATGGCGGCTTCCGCCCGGGTGGGGGCGCGGTCCAGCTCAAAGCCGGAGCCGGTTCCTCGGAACATTCCGATGGCGGAAAGCTCCTGCGCCACCGGTTCAAAGTCGGCAGCAGTGGCACCTATGGAGAGGGCGGCGGTGAGCATCAAAGCGGCAGCAAGCAGTCGTAAGGTACGTTTCATAATACGGCTCCTTTCTATTCAGCGGCACGGGGCCGGGAATCACATCTGGACACAGTTCTTTACTTATATATGAGGAAGTATACTGGATGACATGAGAAAAAGGATGAACAATTTGTTAAAACGGAGAAAAAACCTCTGAAAAGAAAAGTCCCGCTGCGGGTCGCCGCAGCGGGAGAG
>JAFQRI010000041.1 GCA_017410185.1 Oscillibacter sp.
ATCATGAGCATCACCATCACCACGACCAGGATGAGCACTGCGACTGTGGCTGCCATGACCACGAACACCACCATCACGACCACGATGAGCACTGCGACTGCGGCTGCCATGACCATGAGCATCACCATCACCACGACCACGATGAGCACTGCGACTGCGGCTGCCACGACCACGAGCATCACCATCATCACCATGCCGACGAGGTCTTCACCTCCTGGGGTATGGAGACGCCCAAGAAGTTTACCGAGGAAGGCATCCACACCATCCTCACCGCGCTGGACTCCGGCGAGTACGGCAAGGTCCTGCGGGCCAAAGGCATCGTGAACGGTCAGGAGGGCTGGATCGAGTTCGACTATGTGCCGGAAGAGCACGAAGTCCGCGCCGGTCACCCTGACTACACCGGCAGACTCTGCGTCATCGGCGCAGAGCTGGCAGAAGACAAGCTCAAGACCCTCTTCGGCCTGTAAGGAGAAGACGTTATGCCTAAAAACGACATTCCCGTATATCTGGTCGCCGGTTTTCTGGACGGCGGCAAGACCAACTTTATCAATGGCATTCTGGAAGATGGCTTTTCCAAAGACGCCCGCACCCTGCTCATCTGCTGTGAGGAGGGTGAGGAGGAATATAACGAGACGGCTCTGAAAAACGTCACCGTTGTCTATGTGGACGAGGAGAAGGATCTGCTCTGCTCCCAGCTGAAGGCATGGGAGAAAATGTACCGTCCCCAGCAGGTCATCATTGAATATAACGGTATGTGGAAGATCGAGCGGCTGTGCCGGGAGGTGCTGCCTGCCAACTGGGTGCTCTACCAGATCATGACCTTTGTGGAGGCCGCCACCTTTGAGCCCTATGCCCGCAATATGGGTCAGCTGATGATGGAAAAGGTGATGAACACCGATCTGCTGGTCTTCAACCGCTGCACCCCTGAAGTCCGCGACGCCCTGCGGGAGCGGAATCTTCGCATGGTAAACCGTCAGGCCGACATCTTCTTTGAGATGGAGGACGGCACCAGCGAGGATTATCTCACCGGCGACGAGTGCCCCTTCGACATGGAGCAGGAGATCATCCATATCCCCGACGAGGATTTCGGCGTGTGGTATGTGGATGTGATGGATCACCCCGACCGCTACAACGGCAAGCTGGTGCATATGAAGCTGATCATGTGCCACTCCCGCCAGTTCCCCGGGGTGGACTGCCCCGGCCGCTTTGCCATGGTGTGCTGCGAGGATGATATCCAGTTCCTCGGCCTTATTGCCAAGGGTGAAGGCCTCAGCCAGTACAACAACCACGATTGGATCGAAGTCACCGCCCGCATGGGTATCGAAGCCCACGCCGCCTATCAGGGTGAGGGTCCTGTGATGAATATCGTGTCCATCGCTCCCTGCGAAAAGATCCAGCACGATATCGTCACCTTCTGATGAAAAGCCGGGAGATCGCCCTGTGCGGCATGATGAACGCCCTCGCCGTGGTCATTATGAATCTCGGCGGCATCGTCCCCATGGCCACCTTCTGCACACCCATTCTTGCCATGATCGTTCTGCTGCCGGTGCTGGAAGAGTACGGAGCAAAGCTGGGCTGGTGCGCATGGGTAACGGTAAGCATCCTTTCTTTGCTGCAGGTGACTGACCGGGAAACTGCCTTTGTCTACGTTTTTTTCGGCTGGTACCCCATGTTACGCCCCGCCATCAATAGGCTCCCCACAAAGCTGGGGCGCCTTGGCGTGAAGCTCATCATCTGCAACGTCGTCATCGCCCTGCTTTATGGAGCGGTGCTGCGGGTAATGGGTCTGACTGCGGATCTGCTGGAGGGAACAAAGCTGATGAATTATGCCCTGCTGGCCCTTGGCAACATCTCCTTTTTGATGATGGATCTGGTGCTGGGGCGCATGACGCTGATGTGGCGCGTCAAATGGCGGAAATATTTCTTTAAATAAAGACCCTTCACCCCCGCGAGCCTTACGGCTTGCGGGGGTGCTTTGTCTGTCCAAAAAGCGAAGTGCTGCTTTTTGGAATTTTCCTTGACTTGCGATTCAGTATATTCTAAAATAGAGTAAACTCTAATCAAGAGTGTGCTCAACAAAATAACAACCTTGCGAGAGGGGGCTATGCATGGCACACAAAAGAAAAACCAACACCACGAAGCTGGAGATCATTCAGGTGGCTTCCCGGTTGTTTTTGGACCACGGATACTCCAAAACCACCATCAAATCCATTGCCGACGAACTGGATATCAGCACCGGACACCTGATGTTCTACTTTCCTACCAAGGAGCATTTGCTCTCCGTGCTGGTCCACATGCTTTGTGACTTCCAGTGGAAGACGATGCAGACCATGGTGGAGGAAGGAAACACCTCCCTGATGGCTCTATGTCTGGAACTGGCCACCATGGCAGTGATGTGTGAGGAGGATGAAACCGCAAAGGATCTCTACCTCTCCGCCTACACCCATCCCCTCACGCTGGAGATCATCCGAAAGAATGACGCCCAGCGGGCGAAACTGGTCTTTGCGGAGCATTGTCCCCACTGGGAACACCACCATTTTGTGGAGGCGGAGATCATTGTTTCCGGCATCGAATACACAACTCTGATGACCGCCGGTGAGCCTGTTTCGGTGGATATCCGCATCGCAGGCGCTCTCAACACCATCCTGAGGACATATCAGGTCCCCGAGGAGACACGCAGAATGAAGATCCAGCGGGTGCTGGCAATGGATTACCGGGCCCTTGGCCGACGCATTCTGCAGGATTTCAAGGATTATGTGGAAGAAACCAACGAAAATGCCTTTGAAGAACTTTTAAGGAGATAAGGGAGGACGACACTATGAAGAAAAAACTGTTCAGCATCCTGCTGTCTCTGGCCATGTGCCTGAGTCTGCTGCCCACAGCGGCGCTGGCCTCCGGGTGCGAGACCTGCACTGACGAAGATGGCGACTACATCTGCGACATTTGCTGGGAAACCATAGAGCATGCGTGCGTCGATGAGGATGGCGATCATTACTGCGACATCTGCTGGGAGTGGATGAGCGATCTGTGCACCGACGAGGACAACAACCACGCCTGCGATGTCTGCTGGAGCGTTATGGACTGGCTGTGCAGCGATGAGGACAACGACCATAACTGCGACAAGGAAAGCTGCGGCAGCTGGCTCAGCGACTGCGAAGACAGTGACGGCGATGCCGTCTGCGATGTCTGCGGTGAGGGTATTTATCCCTCTGCCTCGAGCCTGGATGTGGAGGCTGCGTTCGGCGATGGCCAGGCTACCGTGACCTGGCGCCCCGTAACGGAGCAGGTCGGTGAGGATGCCCTTGCCAGCTATATCGTCTATATCTGCGATTCGGAGAGTCAGGATCTCGAAGATGCCGAAACAGTCGCCTTCACCCCCGGTGAGTGCCCCTTTACTTATACCTTTACCGGTCTTAGCAACGATGTGGCGTACGATGTGGGTGTGGAAGCCCTTTATACCCTCATTAAGGAAGGGTTTGACTTGCCCTATTCCCTGAGCAAATCCACCAGCGGCATTCCCATCAGCCCCTCCGCCGCTGTGCCCGGCGCTCCCGAGATCACCGGCATTTCTTACGGCGACGGCTCCATCACGTTGGAGTGGACTGCCCCTGCGGATAACGGCGGCGCTTTGATCCGGGAGTACTATGTGGAGCTGGAGTCCGAGAATGAAGGAATGACGATCGGCGTTGGTCTGAGCGAATTGGGCGGCGGCGAAGTTTTGTCCTATACCGTGGACGGTCTCACCAACGGTCAGAGCTACCGGGCAGGCGTGTGCGCAGTCAACGCGGTGGGCGCAGGCGAGACCGCCTGGGCGGATGCAGCCTGCGAGACAGAGGAACCCATCGTGGTGTCTTTCACCGATCTGGAGAACGACGCCTGGTATCTGGAGGCCGTGAACTATGTGGTTTCTGAGGGCCTTATGAACGGTGTGGGCGGCACCCACTTTGATCCCTACGGCGAGGCCAGCCGGGCGATGATCGTCACCATCCTCTACCGTCTGGAGGGAAGCCCCGATATCCCCGCCGACTATGAAACGGCAGAATTTGCGGATGTGACTGCAGATTGGTATGCGGACGCCGTCCGCTGGGCCTCTTACGAGGGCATCGTCACCGGCTACAGCGACACCGCCTTTGGCCCCATGGACAGCGTTAAGCGTGAGCAGCTTGCCGCTATTTTGTGGCGCTACGCCAAGTACAAGGGTATGGATGTGAGCGTGGGTGAGAATACCAACATTCTCAGCTATAACGACGCTTTCGATATCAGCGAGTATGCCATCCCCGCCATGCAGTGGGCCTGCGGCGCAGGTATCATCAGCGGCAAGGCCGAGGGCATTCTGGCCCCCATTGATCCCGTTATCCGCGCGGAAGCCGCCCAGATGCTGATGCGGTTTCTGGCTGACTGATCTTGAAAACCCAAATGATGAACAGGGTGTGCTGTCTGCCAAGTGCAGACAGCACACCCTGTTTTTCTCAGACATTTTCCGTGTGAAAGTGTTTCCACACCGTTTCTGCTATATTACGGGGCAGCACGGCGGTGAGCTGCTCCACATCTGCCTCTTTGATGGCGCGGATCGTGCCAAAGTGTTTGCGCAGCTCCGCCTTGCGCTTTTCTCCCACGCCTGGGATCCCATCGAGGGCAGAACGCAAAGTGGATTTCGTATGGCTCTCGTGGTGGAAGGTGATGGCAAAGCGGTGGGTCTCCTCCTGGATCTGGCCGATGAGGGAGAAAACGGCAGGATTTCCCACAATGCCGATCTCCTGTCCCTCCGCCGTAACGAGGGCCCGGGTACGGTGACGGTCATCCTTCACCATGCCGAAAATGGGGACGGAAACGCCAAATTCCTCCGTTACAGCAAGGGCGGCGCGGGCATGGGTCTCGCCGCCGTCAATGAGAAAGACATCCGGCAGGGGCAGAAACTTCTCGTCGCCATCCACCGCCCGCTGCAGCCGCCGCCGCAGCACCTCCTGCATGGAGGCATAGTCATCGGGGTGACCCTGCAGATCCTTGATCTTAAAGCGGCGATAGGCGCTCTTCAAGGGCTTTGTCCCCTGATAGACCACCATGGAGGCCACGATATCGCTCTTTCCGGTGTTGGAAATATCGAAGGACTCCATCCGTCCGGGGGCCTGCGGCAGGTTCAGCATCTTTCCAAGGACTTCCAGCGTGTGGGCCACACGCTCAGCTGCCGTGGTGGCGCGCTCCGCCTCCTCCTGCGCGTTTCGCTGGGCCATGGCACGAAGCTCAGCCTTCTCGCCCCGCTGGGGCACATGGACCCACACCTTATGTCCCGCTCTTTTGGTAAGGACTTCCGAAAGGCTCTCGCACTCGCCGGTATCCAAAGGCAGCAATATCTCACGGGGCAAAATGGCCCGGGGCAGATAATACTGGGCCGTGAGGGCAGAGAGGATCTCCTCCTCCGATTCCTCCATGGGGGCGGTAAAAAGCTCCGTCTCCCGGCCTGCAAGATTCCCCTCTTCCATGTGCAGCACAGCGTAGCAGCATTTGCCGCTGCCCTTGTAAATACCCCAGATATCCGTGTCGGCGCAGAGGCCGGCGATGACGGTCTGCTTTTTGCTCAGGGCCGCAAGGGCATTCATCCGGTCACGGATGGCGGCAGCCTGCTCAAAGCGCAGTGCTTCCGCCTCTGCCTCCATTTCCACTTTCAGATCCCGCAGGAGCTGTTTGGACTTTCCCTCCAGCAGCTGTACGGCCTGATGGATGCGGCGCTGATACTCCTCTTTGGGCATCTCCTTGCGGCAGAATCCGTCACAGCGCCCCATGTGGAAATTCAGACAAGGCCGCTCCGCCCCGATATCCCGGGGGAATTTCCGGCTGCAGGTAGGAAGGCGCAGGGCGGAAAGCACCGCGTCCAGCGCCTGCCTCGTTTCAAACCGGCCGCCGAAGGGGCCGAAATACTTGGCGTCGTCTGCCGCGGGCCGATTAGCCAATGAAAAACGGGGATACTCCTCCTTGGAAAGGCGAATGAAGGGATAGCCCTTATCGTCCTTGAGCAGGATATTATAGTGGGGCATGTGCCGCTTGATGAGGGAGTTTTCCAGCACCAGCGCCTCAAACTCAGAGGAGACAAAGATGGTGTCGAACCGATCCACCTGAGAGACCATGTTCCGGGTCTTCACATTGTGGGCGGCACCGGACTGAAAATACTGGCTGACCCGGTTTTTCAGCTTCTTGGCCTTTCCCACATAGATGACCTTGCCGGTTTTATCCATCATCAGATATACGCCGGGGGCAAGGGGCAGGTCATTGGCCTTCTGGCGCAGCTCGTCCTTTGTCATCGCCATTCCTCCCTTCTGATAAAAAATATGAGGCCCCGCGCCTCGCAGAGCCTCATAAGTCGGTTATAAGCGTGATTATTCGCCGAAGTTGTCCTTGACCAGCTCCACCAGAGCGCCGACAGCTTCCTTCTCGTCGCTGCCATCAGCAATGAGGGTGATATTGGTGCCCTTCACGATGCCCAGAGACAGAACGCCCAGCAGGCTCTTGGCATTGACACGGCGGTCTTCCTTCTCAACCCAGATGCCGCTCTTGAACTCGTTGGCCTTCTGAATGAAGAAGGTGGCGGGTCTTGCGTGCAGACCGACTTCGTTGTTAACAGTGATCTCCTGCGTATACATGATACAGCTCTCCTTTTCCGATACCAAGTTGATTTTACAGCGAGGTATTACAAATCTTTAGCCAGTATTATCATAACCGCTTTTTCCCATTCCGTCAACGGCGAATTTCACAAACATTTGGTATAAACTTTTGTAAGCCCATTTTCTTTTGTACATTTTAACCGCATCTTTCCGCAATATCCTTTAAAACAAGCATTTTTTAAAACTTTCCAAAGCAAAAAGGCTGTTTCGGGCAATTTCAGCAGAAACTTCCGCGTTTGGCCCAAAAACAGGTGGAAATAATAACTCCGGGTATCGCAAGTACGTTTCCGCGAATAAGGAGATGGATCATGAAAAGAAATTTTGTTTTCACGCTTTTACTGCTCACCGCGCTGTGCGTTATGACCACCGGGTGCGGCAGCCGACAGAATGACACCACCAGCGGTTCCACCGTGCAGGACACCATGCAGGATTCCGGCCAAAACGGCAGTTCCTCCAACGGCGGTTCTTCCAGCAACGGCTCTTCCAGCGGCAGCTCCTCCAGTAACGGCTCCGGTTCTTCCTCCGGCAGCCTGATGGATGATATGGAGCAGGGACTGGAAAACGCCGGGGACGCCATTACCGGCAATAACTCCCACGGCAGCGCCTCCTCCGGCGTTCCCTATGACGATCTTCTCAGCGACGGTAAAGTGACTGACCACGACGGCAACCTGAACAACGACACTTCCGCCGCCCGAAGCCGCAGCCGCTGACGCACCCACCATCAAAGCCTCCGGAAACAAGCCCGTTTCCGGAGGTTTTTTCTTCTTGTCTTAACAAAATATTCATCCTTTTTCTCATGCCGTCCAGTATACTATTTCATATTAAGTAAAGAACTGTGTTCGGATGTGATTCCCGGCCCCGTGCCGCTGAATAGAAAGGAGCCGTATTATGAAACGTACCTTACGACTGCTTGCTGCCGCTTTGATGCTCACCGCCGCCCTCTCCGTGGGCGCCGCCGCTGCCGATTTCGAGCCGGTGGCGCAGGAGCTTTCCACCATCGGCATGTTCCGGGGAACCGGCTCCGGCTTTGAGCTGGACCGCGCCCCCACCCGGGCGGAAGCCGCCATTATGCTGGTGCGGCTCTACGGCGCGGAAGACTCCGCCGCCGCAGACTATGCCGCGGGAGCTATCTCCCATCCCTTCACCGATGTACCTGCCTATGCCGCACCTCATGTGGCATGGCTCTACACCGAGGGCCTGACCAAGGGCGTCAGCGCAGACCGGTTCGGCTCCGCCGAGCTCTGCACTGCCCAAAGCTACGCCACCTTCCTGCTGCGCGCTCTTGGATATGCCGATGGGGTGGATTTCGCCTATGCCGATGCCCTCGTCTTTGCGGAACAAAAGGGCTTTTATGCTCCCACAATGTTCCCCGGTGACTTTCTGCGGGATGACCTGGCTGCTCTGACCTATCAGGCCCTGGCTGCCGATACCTCCAAGGGTGATACATATCTCCTCAAAACACTGGTGGATAGCGGCGCTGTGGACAAGAACGCCGCCCAGCCCATGATGGAAAAGATGGAGCTGTATCGGGAGATATCGGTTTTGGAGCAGCCTGTAGACGATGAGGCTGCGGAACTGAGCATGGTCATGGAGATCGCGGAGGCCTTTACTGCAGACGGCACCGGGATCACCATCGAATCCTACGGCAGCACGATGGGTTCCTTGAAAACCATTGTCCACGGTGACAGCGCAGAGGCATCCTATCTGATGTCCTCTTATGTGGATGATCCCTACGCCGGAGAAAGCAACATGGATATGGCGATCTGGATGAAAGATGGTTGGGTCTATCAGTATGCCAGCGATGGCGCTGAGTCGCAGGCGGTCAAATATCCTGTGGAAAACGAGGAAACTGTGTTGGAGGAGCTGGCGCTTCCCACCATTGACAGTATGAATGTGACCGGCCTTGCACTGGTAAAATCCATCACCCGGGAAAAGGATGGCAGCGATACCATATACACCGTGACCATCGGCGAAAATCTCGGCGGTTTGGTCGGCAATGCCGGGCAGCTGATGCCGCCGGTGCCGGAGGGGGACGGCATGGCAAGCTTTTCATCCAACATTGCTGAATCCACCCTTGTTTACATGACTGACCGCCGGGGTGAGCTCAAGGGCATGGGG
>JAFQRI010000042.1 GCA_017410185.1 Oscillibacter sp.
CTTCCGACGGCCCCATGGCTCAGACCCGCGAGCATCTGCTGCTGGCCCGCCAGGTTAACGTTCCTTCCGTTCTGGTCTTCCTGAACAAGTGCGATCAGGTCGACGACGAGGAGCTGCTGGAGCTGGTCGAGATGGAAGTCCGCGAGCTGCTGGACTTCTACGGCTTCCCCGGCGACGACACCCCCATCGTTCGCGGCTCCGCTCTGAACGCTCTGGTGTCCGAGTCCAACGATCCTTCCGCTCCCGAGTACGAGTGCATCAAGAACCTGATGGACGCTGTTGACGAGTGGATCCCCACCCCCGACCGCAAGGAGGATATGCCCTTCCTGATGCCCGTCGAGGACGTCTTCACCATCTCTGGTCGTGGTACCGTCGCTACCGGCCGTGTTGAGCGTGGCCAGCTGAACCTGGGCGACAAGGTCCAGATCGTCGGCCTGCAGGAGGAGATGAAGGAGACCACCATCACCGGTATCGAGATGTTCCACAAGCTGCTGGACTACGCTGAGGCTGGCGACAACATCGGCGCCCTGCTGCGTGGTATCGAGCGTACCGGCATCGAGCGTGGCCAGGTTCTGTGCAAGCCCGGCTCCATCAAGCCCCTGACCAAGTTCGTCGGCCAGGTTTACGTCCTGTCCAAGGAAGAGGGCGGCCGTCACACTCCCTTCTTCAACAACTATCGTCCTCAGTTCTACTTCCGCACCACCGACGTTACCGGCGTCATCACCCTGCCCGAGGGCACCGAGATGTGCATGCCTGGTGACAACGTCGAGATGCACGTTGAGCTGATCACTCCCATCGCTATCGAGAAGGGCCTGCGTTTCGCTATCCGTGAGGGTGGCCGTACCGTCGGTTCCGGCGCCGTTATCGACTGCGAGTAATCTCACCTTTTAAAAACTGCCGCAGCTTTTAGCTGCGGCAGTTTTCTTTTACTGCCGCAAAATTCTGTAGAATTTTGCGGCAAAAATTTGCGGCTCACTGCAGCGCAGTCGGGCTGCGCCCTCCCACGTTTGTGAGCCGAGAAGTATTTTCGGCCACGTGTATGCCGCGGCCGAAAATGATTATGATTCTTTGCCGCTGATGCGGCAAATTCTGCGGAGCAATCACTTCTCTCAAGGTTTCTTGGGTTCGCCGGGATAAGCCAGCGGATTCCGGAAGCCCTCCGCCCCGGCGCAGAACACATCTCCGGCCACAGGCTGCCCTTCGCAGACATAGAGGTTAACCTGCACGCCCTCCCGCCCGCCGGGATAGTTGGTCACGGCATAGGTATATCGTGATATCGGCTTTCCGGCGCACTCTTCCAAATCAAACCCCTGAGAACGCTGGAGCACATTATAGCTGAGATAAGGCTCTGTCAAAGCTTCCCCAAGGAGGAACTGCAGCGTTTCCAGCGGTTCCTCTTCCACTTCCCAGCCCCATGTTTCCAGATATTCCACCCGGTCCTGATTGCTCTCCAGCAGGCAGGGCTCCTCCGGAACAGATCCCCGCCCCAGAAATAATATGAGGGCACACAGCAGTGCGCCTGCCGCCACTACGGCGGCAGCGGCTCTTTTTTTTGTCACACGCAGATTCCAGATCTTCATAACATCCCTCCTAAACCTTTCATATTCATTTTTGGCGGGAACTATGATATGATGTGGATGAAAACAACGAACGAGGAGACCGATTATGGAAATGCAGCGTCTTGACAAGATCATTGCCTCCACGGGCCGCTGGTCCCGGCGGGAGGTGAAGGACCTCATCCGCCACCGCCTTGTGACGGTGAACGGCATTCCCGCCGCTTCGCCGGAAGAAAAGGCGGACCCGGAAACGGCGGAAATTCTGGTGAAGGGCGAGTGTATCACTTACCGCCGCTATACGTGGATCATGCTGAATAAACCTGCGGGATATCTCAGCGCCACGGAGGATGGCAAGGGCCTTACGGTGCTGGATCTGCTGCCTCAGGAGCTGCGGCGCCAGGAGCTGTTCCCGGTGGGACGGCTGGATAAGGACACGGAAGGCCTGCTCTTTCTCACCAATGAGGGGGGACTTGCCCATGACCTCCTTTCTCCCAAGCGCCATGTGGATAAGGTCTATTACGCAAGGGTGGAAGGCTGCCTGGTGCAGGCGGATCGTGACGCGTTTGCAGCGGGGATCACCCTGCCGGACGGACTGCAGTGCCAGAAGGCAAAGCTGGAGATCCTTTCCGCAGGAGAAACCAGCGAGGCCCATGTCACGCTGCGGGAGGGGAAGTTCCATCAGGTGAAGCGGATGCTTGCCTTTCTCGGCAAGCCCGTCACTTATTTGGAGCGCGTGGAGATGGGCGGACTGCCTTTGGATTTGTCACTTTCACGAGGGGAGTACCGCTTTTTGACCCCCGAAGAGGTGGAGCATCTGCGCAAGCAGGTGTCCAGATAAGGAAAATATTGAATATTGCCCAAAAAACCTCAAAAAATTTAGGCGAAAAAACAAGAAACTTCTTGCTTTTTGGTAATTCTGACGATATAATATGGTCATTGACATATTGCACAAAGTTTTTGACAGGTGAGTGAAAAAGGGAGGACAGACTATGTCTGGCAGAATTTTTCAAAATGTAGTACTCCAGCTGAAAGAAAACACCGACCGCACCATCGGCGTCATTGACGGTGAGGGTGTTGTCATTGCCTGCAGCGAGCTGCCCATGATCGGCCAGCGCTGGACGGAATATGTTCCGGTGATCAACAATGCCGCCAATGCCATCGTCTCTCATGAGGGGAAGACCTTCAAGGCCCTCAGCGGCTGGGGCAATCAGTTTGACTATGCCGCCTTTGCTTTTGGCGACAATGAGATCAGCCGCACCGTGTGTGCCATGGCTACCGTGTCCCTCAATTCCGCAAAGGCCTATTATGAGGAAAAGCATGACCGGGGCTCCTTTATTAAGGACATCATTTCCGACAATATCATGCTGGGCGATATCTATATGCGCGCCAAGGAGCTGCGGGTCACCGCAGATGTTTCCCGGGGTGTGTTCGTGATCCGCTCTCTGAAGAAGGGGGAGTCTGTTCCCACCGATGTGGTCCAGTCCCTGTTCCCCGACCGTCAGAACGATTTTGTTCTGGGCATTGGTGAGGGCGATGTGGTCCTCATCCGCCAGCTGTCCGAGGGCGTCGGCCTGCGGGAGCTGAACAAGATCGCCTCCAGTGTGGAAGCTGCCCTGCGCAGCGGCAGTGAGTCCTCTGTGGTGGTGGGTATCGGTACGGTGGCGCACCATCTCCGTGATCTTGCCAAGAGCTATAAGGAAGCCCAGATCGCCATTGAGGTGGGCAAGGTCTTTGACACGGAGAAGTACATCATCAACTATGAAAACCTGGGCATCGGCCGTCTGATCTATCAGCTGCCCACCACGCTCTGCGAGATGTTCTTGCAGGAGGTTTTCAAGAAGAATCCCATCGACGCACTGGATAAGGAGACCCTCTTCACCATCCACAAGTTCTTCGAGAACAACCTCAACGTCTCCGAGACGGCCCGCAAGCTCTTCGTCCACCGCAACACGCTGGTCTACCGGCTGGAGAAGATCAAGAAGCTCACCGGCCTCGACCTGCGGGAGTTTGACGACGCCATCACCTTCAAGGTGGCCCTCATGGTCAAGAAGTATCTGACCTCTCGGGGCATCGAAAATTGATTTACATAAAAAAGAGAGCCGCAAGGCTCTCTTTTTTTATGTGTTGTTTTTGGAGAGATCAGTGCTTTTTGTGATACACAAAAGCGCCGATGGGGATGAAAACTACCATGAGGAACAGCTGCCAGACCACAAAGGGCTTATAGATATGGGCTTCTTTGCGAACACCTACGGTAAGAAAATCGTACACAGACCAGATAAACAGGGCTGTAACGGCAAGCCATAGGAGGAGCTTCCACTTTGGGGCATAATTTGTCCGACCAAAACAGTAGGCAAGGAAGAGCGCCATAGTATCACCAAGCAGACAAGCCGCTGCGGGGCTGATGAGCATGTTGAACAGCGTTTGCAAAAATGGAGTCGGCTCGCTGCTGGTGAGGGCCATATGGATCAGAACGAACACGAAAGACCTCCTTTCGGAAAGAGGGCATTAAAGTTCCGCCCCCTCGTAGGGCAGGTTATGTTTGGCGATCCAGGCGGTTCCCAGCATGGCGAGGGCTGCCATCTCCGCTGCTGCGAAGAGTGCAAACGTCATCTGCAGCTCCAAGGGAACATTCAGAAAGCGCAGAAGATCGTCAGAAAACCGCACTGTCGCATAGATCACAGCGAAGGCTCCGGCGTAGGGGGCTTTTCCCGTGAGGGTATGTACCTCCTTGTGGAGGCACCAGAGGAACCAGCCCAGTACATACAGCCCCTCAATGGAGATCAGGATGGCGGTATTGACGCCGGGAGCAAACACCAGCAGGGCAAGGTGCACCAGCAGCAAAAGCTGATAGACCACCGCCAGACGCAGAAGCAGGGTTACGGTTTTTCTCATAGAGGAAATTCCTCCTCATCGTCGTGATTCAGCCGCAGATAGCAGCACAGAAGGAGCGCAAGGGTGAGGGCGGTATAGAGAAATCCCTCCGGCGTCTTGTGGAGGGCGGCAAAGTAACCGAACCAGATGCTGAAAGCGCTGTATGGCAGCACCTGAAAGAGGAAAAACCATTTCCGCCAGCCCTCCCGCAGGGGCGGGTTGGCCACAAGCTTATTGGGCAGGGGGCCGAAGATCAGCCGTTGGGTGATGCCGTAAAGGATGATGTTATTGGGCACGGCGGTTCGAATCAAAAAATAAGGAAAGATGTTTCTCGTCAGCCCCGGGGAACGGTCCATTACCGTAGTATACATGCCGATGGCGATCAGAACAGAAAATTCCAGAATCACCAGAGCGTGGTTCCGGCCAATGCGGTTGATGGCAGAGCGCATAGCGTCACCTCTTTTTTTCAATATATACACTCTCCGCCATTTCCACAAGCTCCTCGGCGGAGAAATGACCCATGATGGAAAAGTCCACATTCTCTTCTTCTGAGATCCATGTGATGAGGCTGCGGCTGGTCTCCGGCGTGGCGGTCAAATAGATCTCTGCAGGGCAGCCGTTCACCGTGGTTTCGATCATGGTATCGCCTTCGTCCAGATAGACCGCGGAGGCCGCACCCTGATGCATGTAGCCGTAGTCAAAGTAGAGGTACTTTCCTTCATCGTTTTCATAACGGATGCTGCGAAAGCTGCCGGAGGCCGATTCCACGGTCTCCCGCTCCGGCGAAAGGTAATAGCCCTCGGGAAAAGCGCCGATGGCATAGTGGGGCAGGGGGTCGTCGGTAAGATCCCCGGTAAAATAGTGGATGCGCACATCCTCCCGCACCTCCAGATACCACCGGTGCATCCCTGCCCGCACAGCGGGGCTGGCAAAGGAAAAGCATCCCAGAAGGAGAAGGAGGATGGCGACTTTTTCCACAAATTTCCGCAGCGAGGGCCGATGGGCTGCTGAGAGATCCGCCAACAGGGGAGAGAGGGACTCTTCAAACCCAGAGGAAACGGCGCAGGGCTCCTCCGGCAAAGAGGCAAGCATGGCATCCCGCACTTCCAGCGCGGCGGCACATAAAATATCCCTCATACTTCCATACCCTCCTCCCGTAAAAGTGCGCGCAGGCGCTGCTTCATCCGGTGGTCAATGCTGTGGATGGCGGCATAGCTGAGATCCAGCATGCCCATCAGTTCCCGGTTGGTATAGCCTTCAGCGTATTTTAAGATCACAAATTCCCGGTCCCGGGGCGGGAGCTTGGCAATGGCCTGAGCCACCACGCCGGAGGGGGCGGGAAAATCCAGACCGTAAGACTCCTCCTGCAGGGACAGCGCCTCCTGCCGTTTGCGGCGACGGTAGAGATCGATGGCCTTGCGCTCTGTAACGATAACGGCGTAGGAGCGGGTACGGCTGCTTTCCGGGTCGGAAAGGGAAGAGATATTCCGGGCGATGGCAAAGAAGGCCTCCTGTACCGCGTCCTCCGCATCCTGAGGGTCAGTGAGGATCCTGCGGGCGGTATGGAGCATCAGATCCCGGTATCGGTCGTAGATCCGGCGGAAGCGCTGCTGCTCCGGCGGATCGGGAATGGCTTGCAGGTAAATGAGCATTTCGGTCACCTCGGCCATAGTTTACCACTATATTCTATATAACGCCAGAAAAGGCGGATTTGCTGCAGGGGAAAGAGAAGAATTTTCTGAAAATAGGTCTGGGAGAAAATTTATGAATATTTGTTACAGACTGTTGCAATGAGGGGGATTTTGGGCTACAATATTTTTGTATGCGAATTATGTCGACCATTTTTTGATGGCCGCTGACAAAGATAGAGCTGATAGAGAGGTACCACATGATCCGATTAAAAGACGTGGAAATGGAATATGAAAATGGCACGAAAGCCATTCGCGGCATCTCCCTGAATGTGGATGACGGTGAGTTTGTGTTTCTGGTGGGTCCTTCCGGTTCCGGCAAGTCCACACTGATCAAGCTGCTGACCGGCGAGGTGGAGCCCACTGCCGGACGGGGCATGGTCAACGGCTTTTCTCTGGGCAACATCCGGGACCGCCAGCTGCCCCACATGCGCCGCACCATGGGCGTTGTGTTCCAGGATTTCCGCCTCATTGAGAAGAAGACTGTTTATGAGAATCTGGCCTTCGTGATGCGGGCCGTGGGCGCCAAGGAGAAGGATATCCGCACCCGTGTGCCCTATGTGCTGGATCTGGTGGGCCTGAGCGACAAGGCTGACCGGTACCCTTCGGAAATGTCCGGCGGAGAGCAGCAGCGTGTGGCCATCGCCCGGGCCTTTGTGAATAACCCCAGCACCATCATCGCCGACGAGCCAACGGGCAACCTGGACCCCGAGCGGTCCATGGAGGTGATGGATCTGCTGACCAAGATCAACGAGCTGGACGTCACCGTGATGGTGGTCACCCACGAGAAGGATCTTGTGGATCACTTCGGCAAGCGCGTTGTCACCATTGAAAACGGGCAGATCATCAATGACAGCGTCGGCGGCTATGTGGGAGGTCATATCCATGGGTGATCACAGATTTTTCTATTTTTTCAAAGAGGGCGTAAAAAATATGGTGAGCCACGGCTTTCGCTCCTTTGCGGCCGTTGGCATCACCATTGCCTGCCTGTTGATCATGGGCACCTTTACGCTGGTGGCTGTGAATGCCGACTATAACCTGCGCCAGCTGGAAAGCGAGAATGAGATCCTGGCCTATGTGGAGGATACTTATACTCAGGAAGAGGCCCGGAAGCTTCAGGCCATGCTGGAGGTGCTGCCCAATGTGCGTGAGGCGGTCTTTATCAGCCGGGAGGAGGCCATGACCAGCTTCGTTGCCCAGTATCCGGAGGAGGCGCTGTTTCAGGACCTGGACCCCAATATCCTGCAGGATCGGTTCGCCATCCGCATCAAGGA
>JAFQRI010000043.1 GCA_017410185.1 Oscillibacter sp.
ACTTCCTGCCGGGTTTGGAGATGCATCCATTTACCGCTTCAAATTCCAGGATTCCAACTTCCTCACTGCCACGTGGTCACGAGGAATGGATGATCTGTCCTGGGTGGTTGCCCCCTACACCGAAGAGGACGCCCATCGGCTCACCGGTGTGGACGACAAGAAAAACTACGATCTCTCGCGCTATCCCATCCCCCGGGCAGACTCCGTGCCGGATGAGCTGCGGGAGATCGTGGATAACCCCATCTTTGAGGCAGAAGAACTGACACTGGAGGCTGTATATTGCCGAGCCTACAAGGTCGATGATGCCGGTGACACCGACGGCTGGCGCATGAGATTCAGCGTTAAGTACGGAGATGTCATCGTATCGGTAAACACCAAGGGGGTCGAACCCGAATGGTTGTATCAGCAGTTGACAGGCTTAATTGATGCTGTTATCGCGTAAAAAATGTTCCGGCAGCCCTATGACGCGACTGACGGGCATACCTGATTTTAGGAAGGGAACAGGTGGGGTGGGAAGGGACTATCAGGCTATCGAGGAGCGCCGCGCCGAAACGGAGCGCATATTCGGATAAGAGAAAAGAGTGGTTTCCCGGGAAAAGGGAAGCCACTCTTTTTTCCTTCGTGGTGCGCGGTGGGAATAGAAAGGGAGTGCAAATTTCCGAAAAATGGAGTATAATATGTAAAAATACTGGTGAGGGAGTTTTTATGAAGAAGACGCCCGCATCCGCTCTGCTGATCCTTTCATTTTTGAGCACAGAGTTTTTCCTGTGCTGCGGATATACAAAGAAAACGGCTGTTCTGAAAGTGTGTAAAATGGATTTACTTTACAAAAAAGATGCGGAGGGAGAGAAGAATATGAAGGGATTTTCGTGGGATACCTTGCGTTTGACCCTGTGGCAGCGCCGTTTTGCAGCGGGGATCGCAGTGGTGCTGGCAGGGCAGTTCCACTTCTCTCTCTGGGCAGAGGGCTTTCGCATTTCTATGGCGGCGGTGATCTACGCGGTGCTGCTCATCACACTGATGCGGGACAGTCACCGGCCCGATACCGGTATCGTGACTGCCGGATGCGTGCTGATCTTCCGCATGGCGGCAGATCTTCTGCAGGGAGGATCTCTGGGAGCGGCGCTTTTGCTGGAGATTCCGGGCGCGCTGTTTTATTTGTTCTACGAATGTATATTATGCCTTTTGGTGCAGGACCGGCGGGCAGATTTTGGCGGGAAGCTCTGGATCAGCCTTGTATTTTGTGATTTTGGTGCGAACGTGCTGAATTTTGCCCTTTCCAGCCACTTCCTGTTTTCTCCACGGGAGCTTTGGGGCCTTGGCGGTCTGGCGCTGATTCGGGCCACAGCTGTCTGGCTGATCCTGCTCATGGTGCGGGAGTATCGGGCACTGCTGCTGCGGCAGGAGCATGAAGAGCGCTACCGCCGATTATTTCTAATGACAGCGGAGCTGAAAAGCGAGCTTTATTTCCTGCGGAAAAACGCAGAGGATATCGAGGCGGTGATGTCTTCTGCTTACCGGCTGTATGAAACGCTCCCGGAGGAGGAGACGGAGAGTAAAACATTGGCGCTGGGGGTAGCCCGGGATGTCCATGAGGTGAAAAAGGATAATTTGCGTATTATTCGCGGCCTGGAACAGGTGGTAACAGAATCTTACGACGGTGAGAGCATGGCGATGGAAGATCTCATCCAGATTTTAGAACGCTCTACCCGGCAGCTGTTGGGCGAAAAGCGCTCGGATATCCGGCTGGAATGCCGCGTGGATGGGGCCGTCAAGGTGCGGGAGCATTATCAGGTGCTATCGGTACTGAAAAATCTGGTGACCAATGCGGTGGAGGCCATTGAAAGCGAAAGCGGACGGGGCACCGTATCCGTGGAGTGCCGGGCCGGAGAAAATATGCTTACCATTACGGTGAAGGATGATGGCCCCGGTATTTCTCAGCGGGGTATGAAGCATCTTTTTCAGGTGGGCTATTCCACCAAGTTTGACCCCGACACGGGCAATATCAACCGCGGCGTGGGACTGCCTGCGGTGCAGCACATAGTGGAAAATCTTGGCGGGACAGTAGAGGTGACCTCTCAAAAGGGAGAGGGGACCTGCTTTTGTGTGGCGCTGCCCCTGCAGGCGGTGACAGGAGGAGAAGCATGAGGATCTGTATCGTGGAAGATGACCTGAGCGTTATCAGTATATTGGAAGATATTGTGGAGCGGGAGGGACTTGGGACTCTCTGCGGCGACATGGAGGGAGGGGCGGATCTGGAGCAGATTCTGGCGCTGGACCCGGACATCGTTCTGATCGATCTCCTGATGCCGGGAAAAGACGGACTTCAGGTGGTGCGTGAGCTGCGGGAACGGGGCAGCGAGGCAAGGTTTATTATGATCTCTCAGGTTTCCGCCAAGGAGATGATCGCGAAGGCCTATACCGCTGGTGTTTCCTTTTTCATTCAAAAGCCCATCAATTTTATTGAAGTGTGCAACGTGATCCGCACGGTTTCTACCCAGATCGAAAATGAGCGGGCATTGAAAGCCATACGCAGTGTGTTTGCTTCTCGGGAGGCGGCGCCTTTACCTCAGCAGGACCGGCATGAGCGGCAGCGCCGCCGCATCAAGTATATCCTCAGTCAGCTGGGTATGGCAGGTGAGAAGGGAAGTCGGGATATTCAGGAGATGTGTCTTTATCTCATCGAGGAGGGGCAGACGGCATCTCAGATAGGGGTCAGCACCCTATGCGCAAGGCTCAGTGAGTCTCCCCGCACTATGGAGCAGCGCGCCCGTCGGGCGGTAGAGAAGGGAATGAGCCACATCGCAAGCCTTGGTGTGGAGGACTATAACAATGAACTTTTCCACCACTACGCGGCCCGCCTCTTTTCTTTTCCCGAGGTGCGGCGGGAGATGAGCTATCATCAGGGAAAGGGTGCGGGAGGAAAGGTGAATCTGAAGATTTTTCTGGATGGTTTGCTGATCCTTATAGAGGAAGAATGAGAAAGCATTTGAAAGGCAGGCTGCCGTGGAAGACACGGCAGCCTGCCTTTGTGCGCTTTATACGAACAGCGGGAAAAATGGTTGTGCATTTCGGGGAAGTTGGAAATTACGCTGAAGCTTTTTGATGAAATTTGAAGCAGAAAATATAGAATTCCGTTGTCAAATAATTGCGGCAGGAGCTGTCGCGAATGGGAAAAGGAGAGCTTTCATGGAACTTGCATTGGATCTTTATCAGACTACGGGCCTTGCAATGCTGCTGTATGCGCTGGGTTCTTACCTGGTAAAAAAGGTGGATTTTCTTCGTTTGTGCTGCATTCCCGCACCTGTGGTGGGCGGTGTGCTGTTTGCACTTTTGAACCTCGTGCTCCATCAGACGGGAATTGTGAACATTGCCTTTGATACAACGCTGCAGTCCATTTTCATGGTGTGGTTCTTCACCAGTGTGGGATACAATGCAAGCTTTAAGGTGCTGAAAAAAAGTGCTCTCCCCGTGTTTATCTTCCTTGGCCTCGTGGCGGCTATGCAGGCGATGCAGAATGTGGTCGGCGTGGGGCTCGCGGGTGCATTCGGTCTGGATTCACGGCTGGGTCTTTGCATGGGTTCCATCCCTCTGGTGGGCGGCCATGGTACGGCTGCGTCCTGGGGCCCCATGCTGGAAAAAATGGGCTGTGAGAGCGCCAATGTTGTGGCGGTCGCCGCAGCCACCTATGGTCTTGTGGCGGGCTCCCTGATGGGCGGCCCTGTGGCGAAGTCCCTCATTGCAAAGCACGGACTGAGATCCACCGCAAAAACAGAAACGGCAGATGCTGGCGAGAGAATGGTGGACAAGGATGTTTATGGCAAGAATATCATGACCGCTTTCGTGCTGCTCGTTGCCGCTGCCGGTGTCGGCATGTACATCACCAACTTTATTTCCCGGTTTATTACGCTGCCTGCCTATATTGGTCCGATGATCGTGGCGATCATCGTGCGCAATCTGGCCGACAGCAGAGGCGTGGAGCTGCCTCTGGATGAGATCGATGCTTCCGCGAATGTGTGCCTGTCCATTTTCCTCTCTCTTGCCTTGATGACGCTGAAGCTCTGGGAATTGATCGATCTGGCTCTGCCAATGATTGTGATTCTGGCATTGGAGACCGTGATGATGTTCTTCCTTGCAAAGTGTGTGGTTTTCCGGATCATGGGCGGCGATTATGATGCTGCTGTTCTGGTTTCCGGCTTCTGCGGCTTCGGTATGGGAGCCACGCCCAATGCCATGGCCAACATGCAGTCTGTCACGGAAAAGTTTGGGCTTTCTCCCAAGGCATTCCTCATTGTGCCCATTGTTGGCGGTATGTTCTGCGATCTGACCAATACCACGATTCTTGGCGTGTTCCTTAATTTTCTTGGATAAACACCATTCTTTTATTCCTTTCATAATGCCACCCCCCGCGGGCATTTGCCCGCGGGGGGTGGCATTATGGAGAAATGAAGTGATGAACAGGGATCATTCGCCCTCTGCCATGCGGTAGCCGACACCGGCTTCGGTGAAGATGTACTGAGGCTCGGCGGGGTTCTTTTCGATCTTGCGGCGAATATTGGCCATGTTTACCCGGAGAATCTGATTGTCAGAGTCCGCCCGGGGGCCCCACAGCTCCTTCATGATATAGGCATAGGTCAGCACCTTGCCGGAGTATTTGCCCAGCAGCGCAACGATGCGGAACTCATTGACAGTAAGATGGACATTTTCGCCGTTCAAAAGGACCTGATGCTTATTGTAGTCGATCACAAGGTCGCCCACGGTATAGGTGCCAAGGCGCGCGATCTCACTGTGTTCAGAGGTGGTTCGGGTGTGGCGGATGGCTGTGCGCACACGGGCCAGCAGCTCATCGGTGCCAAAGGGCTTGGTAAGGTAGTCATCAGCGCCAAGATCCAGCGCCTCCACCTTGTCCCGCTCGTGGGTGCGGGCAGAAACGACGACTACGGGGAGATTTGACCAGCTTCTCAGCTCCCTGAGGATCTCAAGACCGTCCATATCGGGAAGGCCCAGATCCAGGATCACCACATCGGGGCAGTAGGAAGAGATCATGGAGAGGGCCTCCTTACCGGAATGGGCCTCCATGGGATCGTAGCCGTTGTTGGAAAGGGTAGAGGAAATGAAATGGCAGATACTCTTTTCATCCTCCACCACCAGGATCTTATCGCGAATTTTCATCGGGAAACCTCCTTGCTGTTGGGTTGGGTATGGCTCAGGGGCAGGCGGAAGATGAATTCCGCGCCGCCCTGAGGCAGATTGTAGGCTGTAATGGTGCCGCCGTGGGCCTGCACGATGGCTTTGCACACAGTAAGGCCGAGGCCCATGTTCCGTTTGCCGTCCACGGTACGGTTATCAGAGCTGTGAGAAATGCCGCTGAATAGCTGGGGGATCTGCGCGGGCGGGATGCCGGAGCCGTTATCCCGCACAGAGAAGATACCGTCCGTCCCGTCACTGGAGAGGGTGAGCCAGATGTGGGTGGTGGTCTGGCCGTGGGAAACGGCGTTTTCCATCAGGTTGGCCAGCACCTGCTCGATCAAAATAGCGTCCATGGGGACCATGAGCAGCTCGTCCGGCACGGAAACGCTGACAGGAATGGTTTTGAAGCGCTTGCGGAACTTTTGCAGCGCCTCTCCCACGATCTCCTCCGCCGGTTCGTTTTTCTTGTCGATATATGTCTGGGAGTCTCCCATCCGGGTGACAGAGAGAAGATTTTCCACCACACGAATAAGCCACTGGGCTTCGCTGCGGGTATCCTCCAGAAGGCGCACTTTCTGGTCATGTGACAGATAGTCCCCACTTTCCAGCAGGGTGGAGGTAGCGCCGATGATGGAGGTCAGGGGTGTGCGGATATCGTGAGACACGGAGCGCAGCAGATCTGCCCGGGCCTTTTCCTTTTCCGTTTCCGCGCGCAGATGCTCCTGCTGCTTGATCTGCGTGGTCATTGCGCTGGTCATGATGGACACCAGAAGCATCACAATAAAAGTGAGGGGATATCCTGCGATAGTGAAGTTGATGGCGAAATAGGGATAGGTGAACACGTAGTTCACGCAGATCACCGCCACAAGAGAGGCCGCTGTGCCAAAGAGATAACCTGTTGTCAGGCGGGAGATGAGCATCACGGCAAGGACGAAAATCAAGGAGACGAACTCGCCTTCGCTGTCTGCATGACGCAAAATGGCGCAGGTAACGGTAGCGCCTGCCAGAATGGCGGAGGAGAGCCAAAAGTCCTGAAAGTTGAAGGGAAGGAATTTCGCAAAGAATTTCTTCATGAACGACCTGCTTTCTAAACAGTCTGGGAACATCAATACCCAGCATTTATTATAGCAGAAGAGCTATAAAGATGTCGCTAAAAATGTAAAAAAAAACGGAGACAACTTTCACAAAAGCTTTACGGCACAGAAAATCCTCTTCACAGCGGCTGAGCGGAGGTTCGGCATATAATGAAAACAGAAAAGCTTTTTTGGAAAGCTTGGGAAAGGAGAGATCCCTGATGCGGGAGCTGCAGAAAAAATTAAGAAAAGATGAGAGTATTCTCTGGGAGAGCTCGCCGGAGAAATTTGCGCTGTTGGAGGGGAAAAAACTCAGTGGCCGGATCCTTGGCCAGTGGCTGATCACCCTTGGGTTTGCGGCGTGGCTCTTTTATGTGGAGCGGAATCGGCCGGAATTTGGCACAGGCATGAAGCTGCTGGTGATCGCAGTGGCAGGTGCCATCATTCTTGCGCCGGTGGTGGAGTGGTTCCATCTCAAGAATCAGAGATTTTGCCTGACGGATCAGCGGGCCATGCTGCGCACGGCGGACCGCACCTGGTATTACATGGATTATGAAAAAATTGACAGCTGCTGCGTCATTGAGGATATTGCCGGAGGCAGCTGCATTGCCATGGGCAGTGTCATCATGGACGATGTGCGCCGCCAGCTGCGCTGGCAGGCTTGTCATCCTAAAATGGATCTGCAGGAGGCTAACAGCCACGGAGAATCCATGGGTATGGTGTTCTACCTGCCCGAAGGGGCTGAGAAAATGGTGCGGATCATGGAAGAAAACGGCGTGAAAGTCAGCAGAGGCCACTGAAAATTAAAAAATAAAAAAGTCGAAAAAAGAGTTGACAAAGTAGATTTCATTTGCTATACTCCTAAATGTTCCGAACGGGAACGACCTGGGGGTATAGCTCAGCTGGGAGAGCGCTTGAATGGCATTCAAGAGGTCAGCGGTTCGATCCCGCTTATCTCCACCAAGAAAAGGACAGTCGAAAGACCGTCCTTTTTCTTTTTTCTCGGAAAAAGAAAACAGGAGCCCGAAGACCATCCGCGCCGAGAGGTGCGGGTGGTCTTCTTTCTTTGCATGCCTTGGGACAGGTCCGCATAGGCTGGGAGGAGAAAGGAGGCGGCAGATATGAAGGATTCGCGTTATGAACAGGCGGCTGCCATTTTGCCTGTGCGGCTGCGGAGGCTGGCGCTAAACGTGGCGGAGGAGGAACGGGAGCGGGCGGAGGAATTCCGGCTGCGGGCGGGACGAAGGTTTGCGATGGTGCTGCCGGAAGGAGAGCGGGAGCTGGACGCAGAGGTGACGGCGGAGGAGGTGGAGCTGCTGTGCGACCTTGCCACGTCCTTTTCCCGCTACGCGTCAACAGAAACACTGCGGGAGGGCTTTATCAGTGTGGAGGGCGGCTTTCGTGTGGGGCTTTGCGGCACTGCCGTGATGAAAGAGGGCGGCATCACCAATGTGAAGAATATTTCCTCTGCCGCGGTGCGGATCGCCCGGGAATTCAAAGGCGCGGGGGAGGAGGCGGCACAGGCCCTCTTTCACGATGGGACATACTGCAGCACACTGCTCTATTCTCCTCCCGGTGGAGGGAAGACCACCTTGCTGCGAGACCTGGTGCGGGTGCTTTCCGACGGCATAGGTGTACCGCCACAGCGCGTAGCCCTTGTGGACGAGCGGGGAGAGGTGGCGGCTATGCACCGCGGACAGGCCCAGATGGATGTGGGGCGGCGGACAGATGTGCTGGACGCCTGCCCGAAGGCATTGGGCATTCCCATGGTGCTGCGGGCCATGAATCCCCGGATCATCGCCGTGGATGAGATCACCGCCCGGGAGGACATCCGGGCCATGACCTATGCCGCAGGCTGCGGCGTGGGGCTGCTGGCCACCGTTCATGCAGGCAGCCGGGAGGAGATACTGGAAAAGCCCCTCTACCGGGAAATGATGGAAACGGGAGTATTTTCAAAGGGCATACGTATCTGCCGGGAAAAGGGGCAGCGGCGGTACATTGTGGAGGAACTGGAATGAGGATAGTGGGAAGCATACTGATCCTGAGCGGAGCCTTCTGGGGCTGGTGGGTGCAGCGGCGGGAGGAACGGGTGCGGCGGAGAGTACGGCTGGAGATCCTTTCGGCGCTGGAGCGCATGGCGGAGGAGATCCGTCTTGCCCGCACTCCCATGCCCCGTCTTCTGGAAACGGTGGCTTCAGACTGCAGCGAGGGAGGACGAAGCTTTTTCTCTGCGGTGTCCGCTGCCATCTCCCGGGGCGAGAGGCCGGAGGGGGCGTGGCGGAGCTTTGCGGAGCGGCTCCCGCTGGAGGAAGGAGAACGCCGCGCCCTGCAGGAGGTGGGACAGGCCTTTGGCGGTGATGAGGAGCGGCTTTGCCGGGGGCTGAATCTGGCCGCCGCTGCGCTGCGCCGCCAGGCGGAGGCGGCAGAGAAGTGCCGCATGGATGAGGAAAAGCGCCGGGCAGCTCTCTGGGGCTGCGCCGGCGCCATGACGGTGATCCTGCTGATATAAACGAACCCCTGCCGAGAATCGGCAGGGGTTGGGTGTCAGTCTTTCCAGACGAAGTGATAGTTGATGGCTTCGCCGCCGTCTACCAGAATGCTCTGCCCGGTGCAGAATTTGTTGGTGACGGTGAGGAAATAGGCCCACTGGGCCATTTCCTCCGGCGTGGCCCAGCGCTTCAAGGGGGTTTCCGCCATGATCTGCGCCCAGAGGACGGGATCATTCATCACACAGTCATTCAAGGGCGTGAGCACGCCGCCGGGGTCCAGACTGTTGCAGGTGGCGCCGTATGGGGCAATGCGCATGGCAACATTCTTGGTGTAGGCCAGAACGCCGCCCTTGCTGGCGCAATATTCAGGGAACTCCGCCCCCGTGTGGGCGCTGGCGGAGCCGATGTTGAGAATGGAGCGGATCCTGGGCTGCAGGCCGTATTTTTCGGTGATGGTGATGAGGGCCTTCAGATTGATGTCGATATCCGCTTCGTTTTGCGTGCCGGCGTTGTTGATGAGGATCTCAACATCATCGATCGGGGGGAGCTTCTCAGTGTCCCGCACGTCGCATTTGCAGTGGGTGTAGGCGGCATGGTCAATGGATGCATCCTGCCGGTCAATGCCCGTGACAGTATGCCCCTGCTGCAGGAAGTGCTCAGCAATGGCTTTGCCGATGCCCTGAGAGGTGCCTGTGATCAAAACCTTCATCGTTTCTTTCCCCTTTCCAGATGGTCCAGATATTCCTTCCCCACAGCTTCGGCCCGCCATCTCTGGGTGATGCGGTAGCCGATGGGGGAGAACAGGATCTCCATGATCAATTCCGCCACGGCTCCCGTCAGGGCGCAGGTGGTGCACTGGAGGACGGTCCAATGAAACCCGTCCCAGAAGATGGGGGCGAAGAAGACAAAGACGATGATGGAGAAGATAAAATTATCGAAGAACTGGCCAAAGAAGGTGGATACATAGGTCCTTACGGCGAAGGCCAGCTTGCCGTTGGGATCACGGAGAAAGGCCTTTCCGATGAGCCAGTTCAAGGTGTTGTTGATGAGGGCTGAGAGGAGGAAAGCAATGGTGCTGCCCAGCAGAATGAACCATGTTCCGCCGAAGATCCCATCAAAAGCACTGTAATCCCCGGCGTTGGAGGGGATGATGCTTGCCGTGAAGAAGATCAGGCAGGTGAGGAGATTGATGGCTACGGCAAGAATGGAGATCCAGTTGGAGGCCTTGGGTCCGAAGTGCTTGGTGATGATGTCCATGCACATGAAGGAAAGCCAGGAGATCAGGATGCCGCCGTCAAGAGCGATCCAGTCAAGCTGCAGCAGCGTTTTGTTTGCCAGCAGGTTCATGCAGATCACGCTGACAACAAACAGCGTGACGACAGTGGCCGGGATGGAGCGCAGCAGGATATTGAATTCCAGTAATTCTTGTTTCAGTTTATGTCGCATAGCAGTGGTTTCTCCTCCTCGAAGACTGTTTTCGGGGAGGTTCCTTCCTTTTGGTCTTTGAGCGTATTTAACATCATAACATATACCGCCCTATATTTCCAGAGGCGCTTCTGATTTTGCAGGCATAATCCCTTTTCCCCCGCCATAGAAATGGGACAAGACATCACAGGTGAACAAAGGAGCGAATATGGATATGGAAGTGGATCTGATTTTCAAGATCGCCGCCATCGGGATCCTGGTGGCGGTGCTCAACCAGCTTTTGGTGCGCTCAGGGCGGGAGGAACAGGGGCTGATGGTGGTCTTGGCGGGACTCGTGACCACGATGGTGCTGATGGTGCGTCAGATCAGCGACCTGTTCGACCTCATCCGGCGCCTGTTTCAGCTTTGATGGAAACGGTGGTGCGTGTGGCGGCGGTGTGCGCCGCGGCGGCCCTTTTGGCTGTGGTGATAAAGCGGGGGACGCCGGAGATCGCCATGGTGCTGGTGATGGCGGCGGCAGCGGTGGGGCTGCTGGCCCTGCGGGAGCCGGTGACGGCCCTGGGGGACCTGTTTTCCCTGCTGCGGAAAGAAAGCGGACTTGCTCCGGAGTGGTTCATCCCCCTTTACAAGACCCTTGGCATTGCAGTGGTGGTGCGTATTGGAGGAGACCTCTGCCGGGACGCGGACGAGAGAGCACTGGCAGGGGTGGTGGAAACGGCAGGGGCGGTGTGCGCTTTGGCGGTGGCGGCGCCGCTTCTGGAGCGGGTTTTGAATCTGATGCTGGAGCTGAGGCCATGAGAACAGTTATTTTGACGCTGCTGAGCTGCATCGTGCTGACGGTGCCGGTGCGTGCGTGGGACATCCCTCAGGAGCTGCGCCGCGCCCTGCCGCAGGAGGCGGTGGAGCTGATGGGGGAGGACTACAGCCTGGAGGGATTTGTGGATGTGCTTTCTGCCCTGCCCGGGCGGCTTTTGGAAGCGGGAAGGGAGATCTTGCGGGAAGGACTGGGGGGCGCGGCGTCGGTGCTGCTGGTGGCGGTGGTGTGCGCCGCCATGAGCTGGACGGAGGAGCCCATTCTCCCCATGGCGGGCGGACTTGCGGTGGCCATGCTTTCGGCGGGAAACGTGGAGGAGCTCCTCGGGCTTGGGGCGGATACCGTGGAGCAGATGAATACCTTTTCCACGATCCTGCTGCCGACTCTTGCGGCCTCTGCGGCGGTATCCGGTGCGGCAGTCACCGCCTCTGTGCAGCAGATGACCGCCATGGTGCTGGTGAGCATCATCACGGGAGTAATCCGGGAATTTTTGCTGCCCATGACCTATCTGTATATCGCCGCCATCACAGCGGGCCACTGCCTGCAGGAAACACGGCTCACGGCGGTTGCCGGCGGCATGAAAAAGGGGATCACATGGCTGCTGGCGGCGCTGCTGCTGTGCTTCACGCTCTATCTTTCCGTATCCCGTGTCCTTGCCGGCGCCACAGACGCCGCAGCGGTAAAGCTCACCAAGACCGCCATCTCCGGGGCGGTCCCGGTGGTGGGAGGCATCATTGCCGACGCGGCGGAAACAGTGCTGGCAGGGGCTGCCATGGTAAAGGCCACGGTGGGAGTCTTCGGGGTGCTGGGGGTGCTGGGGATGTGCGCGCTGCCCTTTCTTCGCATCGCGGTGCAGTATCTTCTCTACAAGGCGGCGGCCTTTCTGGCCTCCGTCATGGGGGTGGGGAGCCTTGGGAAGCTCATTGACGGTATCGGAGACGCCTTCGCCCTGGTGCTGGGCATGGCGGGAGGCTGCGCGGTGCTGGTGCTGGTATCGGTATTTTGTTTTCTGGGGGCGGTGGGCGGATGATGGAGTTTTTGCGTCAATGGCTCACAGGGGTGACGGCAGTGGCGGTGGTGCTCTACATCGTGCGGCGGATCTGCCCCGGCGGAGCCGTGGGGAAGGCGGCGGAATTTGCGGCAGGACTCATTCTTCTGGGAGCGCTTTTGCGCCTGCCGGAGGTCTGGGACAAGGGAGAAACGCAGCTGCGGCAATGGAGAAGGGACACGGAAAAGCGCACGGAGGAGCTGGAGCGGCTGCGGGAGGAAGTGCTGCTCGCGGTCATAGAGGAGGAAACGGCGGCATACATATGGAAGCAGGAGCCGTCCCTCGAGGTGGAGGTCACCGCCGAAATGGAGAACGGGACGGCAAAGATCACGTCAGTGGAGCTGCAAGGGCCCTATGACGGGGAAGTGAGCCGCTGGATCGCCGAAGAACTGGGGGCGGAGAGGCAGGTTTGGCATGACGGAGAAACTTAAAGGAGCGGTAAAGCAATGGCAACGGTACAAATACGCGGCAGCGGCGGCGGTGATGGGCGCGGCGCTGCTGCTTCTTCCTACGGGGGGCGGCGGGGAAACCCTACGGGAGACCCCGGTTCGGGATCTGGAGCAGGAGCTGGAGGAGATCCTCTCCACCGTCAGCGGCGTGGGAGAGGTGAAGGTGCTTTTGAGCGTGGAGAGCGATGGCGAAAAGGAACTGGCCCGGGACACGGAGGTGCGCTACAGCGGCAGCACCGACGCGCCGGAGGACTATTCCCGCACCTCCTCGGCGGTGATTCTGGAGGGGGAGAGGGGCGACGAGTCGCTGGTCATCCGCAGTTCCGCGCCTACATACCGTGGGGCGGTGGTGGTTTGCTCCGGCGGGGACCGGCCGGAGGTGCGGCTGGCAGTGACGGAGGCGGTGACGGCCCTCACAGGGCTTACCAGCGACCGCGTCGCCGTGGCAAAGTGGCAGTGATCATATGGAGGAGGAAAGACAGTATGGGAGCAAAATGGAAACGGAACACAGCGGTGGCCGCCATGGTGCTGCTGGTATGCGCGGCAGTGGGAATGAACTGGCGCTACACAGCGCAGCAGGGGCAGCAGGCCGTGGAGGAAGCGAACGGCAGGATCCTGGGAGAGGCGGAGCTGGTATCCAACCAAACAGGGGAAACGGATGTGGCAGGGGACTACTTTGCCTCCGCCCGCCTCACCCGCCAGCAAGCCCGGGACAGCGCCATGGCGCTGCTGCAGCAGGCGGCAGAGCAGGAGGGGGCGGAACAGACCGTGATCGACGAGGCGGCGGAGAGCATTCAGGTGCTGGCAGCCAACACGCTGCAGGAGGCCCAGATCGAAAATCTGGTGACTGCCAAGGGCTATGCAGACTGTGTGGCCTTTATGAGCGATGGGAGTTTGAGCATCGTGGTGTCCTGCGAGGGCGGGGAGCTGCAGGGAGCGGATGTGGCCCGCATCACCGATATCGCCATGACGGAAAGCGGCCTGCCTGCCTCCGCCATCCGGATCATGGCGGCAAAGTAAGGAGGGGGCGGCGCAATGCCGCCCTTTTTTCGCGTTTTCGGCAGAAAAATCACTGTTGTAATTTACCTTTCGCCATGGTACAATGAATACCTAATAGAATACCCAAGCAAAAAGTAAGGAGAATCATATCATGGCTGATAATAAGGAATATCTGGTCCTGCCCGAGGAAGGCGGCTCCATCCACATCTCTGAGGACGTTATCGCCGCCATCGCCGTGGGCGCTGTGCGGGAGGTGGAAGGCGTTTCTGGCATGATGACCAATCTGGGCGGCAGCGTGACCGACCTTTTGAACAATAAGAAGAATGCCCAGAAGGGCGCAAAGGCTGTCAAGGTGGAGAAGACGGATGACGGTCTTGTGATGGAGCTGTATATCACCGTTGCTTACGGCAGCCCCGTTCTGGAAGTGGCGGAGAATGCACAGAAGGCAGTGAAGTCCTCCATTGAGGCAATGACCGGCTGCACTGTGGCCGCCATCAACATCCATGTCGGCGGCGTGACCATGGCCGAATAAGCACCACCGTTTAGAGAGAGGGAAACACTATGGTACGAAATACCGCCCGTGAGATCGCGATCCATCTTTCCTATGAGCTGAGCTTTACTGACAAGACCGTGGAGCAGCTGCTGGACGAGCGCCTCACTGCCGAGACCTTTGAGGCCCTGGCCCAGGAGGACGAGCTGTATCTGGAGGCGCCCAATGCCAAGCAGGCGGAGTATATCCGCCGTCTGGTCTCCGGTGTGGACGAGCACGCTGCGGAGCTTGACGGTTATATCTCCAAGTATGCCAAGGGCTGGAGCTTTTCCCGCATCCCTCTGGTGGCTTCCGCCATCATGCGCGTGGCGATGTACGAGATCCTCTACATGCCCGATGTGCCTAACGGCGCCGCCATCAACGAGGCTGTGGAGATCGCCAAAAAGTACGAAACGCCGGAGACGGTGAAGTTTATCAACGGCATTCTGGGCAGCTTCGTGCGCCAGGAAGTCGGCGAGTAAATCAGCAAGCGCCGGAGGGGGCCAAGCCGCCTCCGGCCTTTTCTTTTGGAGGAGTTATGCATATTTTCGGCGTTACCGAACTGAATAACTTCGTAAAGACCCTGCTGGATAACGTGCCCCAGCTGCAGAATGTGGGGGTGCGGGGAGAACTCTCCAACTATAAGGTCTACCCATCGGGGCATCACTATTTTACGCTGAAGGACAGTGAGGGCGCTTTGCGGTGCGTCATGTTCCGCACTCAGGCCCAGCGGCTGCGCTTCCGGCCGGAAAACGGCATGAAGGTGGTGCTCACCGGCCGCCTCACCGTTTTTCCACGGGACGGGGCCTATCAGCTTTACTGCGCCACCCTCACTCCGGAGGGGGTGGGAGATCTGGCGGTGGCCTTTGAGCAGCTCAAGGCTAAGCTCTATGCCGAGGGGCTGTTTGACCCCGCCCACAAAAAGCCCCTGCCCCGGTATCCGGAGCGCATTGCGGTGATCACGTCCTCGGCCGGCGCCGCCGTCCACGATATGATCCGCATCCTGCGCCGCCGTTATCCCCTTGCCAAGGTCATTCTG
This sequence comes from Oscillibacter sp., assembly GCA_017410185.1. Taxonomy (GTDB): domain Bacteria; phylum Bacillota; class Clostridia; order Oscillospirales; family Oscillospiraceae; genus Oscillibacter. The sequence continues at coordinate 15,056 of JAFQRI010000043.1, forward strand.
CTGCCGGTGCGGGTGCAGGGCGCGGAGGCGCCGCCGGAGATCGTGGGCGCCATCCGCTACGCAAACCGCCACCATATCGGCGATCTCATCATTACCGGCCGGGGCGGCGGCAGCATGGAGGATCTCTGGGCCTTCAACGACGAGCGGGTAGCCAGGGCCATCTATGCCTCTGAGATCCCGGTGATCTCTGCCGTGGGCCATGAGCCGGATGTCACCATCTCCGACTTTGTGGCGGACGCGAGAGCTTCTACCCCCTCCAACGCCGCGGAGATCGCCGTGCCGGACGAAATGGAGCTGCGCCGCGCCCTGCGGGATCTGGAGGAGCGCATGAACCAGGGTGAGCTGCAGCGGCTCAAGCTGCTGCGCCGCCGGGTGGAGACACTGGCGGAAAAGCGAGTGCTGCAGGACGCCACGGCCTATCTGCAGGATCAGCGGATGCGCCTTGATCACCTGCAGCAGCGTCTGGGGGATGTGACGGCGAACCGGCTGCAGCGAAAGAAGCAGAAATTCACTGCCCTGACCGCCTCGCTGGACGCTATGAGCCCTCTGAAGGTGCTGGGGCGGGGCTATGCCATGGCCCTGAACAGCAGCGGCGAGGTGATCAGATCACCAGCGGACACGGAAAAAGGGGAGAGTATTTACGTAAGACTGGGACGGGGCGCTCTGGAGTGCACCGTGGATTTTTGCCGGGAGGAAACGACATGAGCGGAAAGAAACTGACCTTTGAACAGCAGCTTGGCAGGCTGGAGGAGATCGTGGCGGCGCTGGAAAAGGGGGATGCACCCCTTGCGGAATCCCTCAAGCTCTTTGAGGAGGGGACGAAGCTGGTCTCTGCCTGCACCAAGGAGCTGGACAGCGCCGAGCAGAAAGTGGTGAAGCTTATGAAGGGCGCTGACGGCGAGCCCGTGGAGCTGCCCTTTGAGGAGGAATGAGCATGGAAAAGATGGCTTATGAGCAGCGCTACGGCGCGTATCTCGCGGCGATCGAGGAATATCTGCAGGGCCTCTTTGAAGAGAATGTGGCGTGGCGGGATCTGTATGAATCCATGCGCTACAGCATTCTTGCCGGTGGAAAGCGCATCCGTCCCGTGCTGACGGCGGAGTTTGCCGCCCTTGCGGGGATGGACTGGCGAAAGGCCATCCCCATTGCCTGCGCACTGGAGCTGGTGCATACCTATTCCCTCATTCATGATGACCTCCCCTGCATGGACGAC
>JAFQRI010000006.1 GCA_017410185.1 Oscillibacter sp.
CGCGTGGCCATCAAGGGCATGCTGCCCAAGAACACCCTGGGCAAGGCCGCTCTGGGCCGCGTCCACATCTACGCTGACGCCAACTTTGAGCAGCAGGCTCAGAAGCCCGTCGTTCTGGACTAAGGAGGAAGAAGAACATGTATCAGTCTAAGAAGCCTTATCTGTATGGCACCGGCCGCCGCAAGTCTTCCGTGGCCCGCGTCCATCTGTTCCCCAACGGCACCGGCTCCATCACCATCAACGGCCGTGACATCGAGGAGTACTTCGGCCTCGACACCCTGAAGATGGTCGTCCGTCAGCCCCTGGAGGCCACCGGCACTGTCGGTAAGGTCGACATCGTTGCTACCGTCGCCGGCGGCGGCGTTTCCGGCCAGGCCGGCGCCCTGCGTCACGGCATCTCCCGCGCTCTGCTGCAGGTGAGCGATGAGAACCGTCCCATCCTGAAGAAGGCCGGTTTCCTGACCCGCGATCCTCGTATGAAGGAGCGTAAGAAGTACGGTCTGAAGGCCGCCCGCCGCGCTCCCCAGTTCTCCAAGCGCTGATTTTTCGCTTCGAGTTTTCAAGAAGACCATCCGTTATGGATGGTCTTCTTTTTTGCTTCCTCCGGCCTTCAGACCGTACTTCTGAATGTTTGATATCCCCCCGGGCCTCCGTCATAGCACAGCAAGCCTCATAATAAATAACGGATTTAGCGCGAAAGTGGTGTCAGAGCAACTCGGTCACTGCAATATTACTATTACAGGCGGTATTTATTCACACATATTTGAAGAATACACTGCGAAAGTAGCGCAGGCTATTGAATATATCTCGATACTGTCAACAACGACAGTGCTTTTTATTGCCATTTTGATATCAATACAGTATAATTATACAAAATATGTTAAAGGGGAGGCTGCGAATGAAACGGTTTGAAAAAATAATTCGTATTATACATACCGTTTTATGTACCTTGCATTTGGGTTGCTTGTTTTTCGGTTTAATGAAAGCAACTGGTGGTGGGAATATGCCATATAGAATTTTTAGATGGTTCAGTTTACTTGCCATTTTTATTGTTCCAATGTTTTTTATGCGAGTTTTTTATTTGCAATATATTATTTTGGGTTTGATTGCTATATCTGATATTGCAATATATATCAATAAAGCACTTAAGAAGTCTATTGAGAAAAAAACGCTAATATACGATGCTGCATTATGGTTGATAACAATAGGTGAGTTGTTATTTTTAGAAGAGTACTATTTGAATATTCTATATTTTTAGTTTCTTATCAAAGCATAAAAAGGGTTTACATCTAAACATTATATCTCCCTATGAAAGGACGACCGATATGCATCCTGATATGCTCACTATAAACTGTGTTCCCTACCGTGTGCTGCGGCTGCTGGGCAAGGGCAAGGGAGGGTATTCCTACCTTGCAGAGGGCGACGAAGGCCGACTCTATACCATCAAGCAGATCCACCATGAGCCCTGCGACTATTACCAGTTCGGAGACAAGCTGGCCTCAGAGCTGAGGGACTATGAACGGTTGTGCAGCGTGGGCGTTCCCATGCCCCGCCTTCTTGCCGTGGACCACGAAAAGGAGCGGCTGCTGAAAGAGTACATCAAGGGAGATACTATCTACGATCTCGTCCGCACCGGACGTATGGAAGCGCGCTATCTGGAACAGATGCACGCCCTGTGCGTTCCCCTCTACGCTGCAGGGCTGAATATCGACTATTTCCCCACCAATTTCATCCCTGTGGAGGGAAAGCTGATCTATGTGGATTATGAATGCAACGATTACATGGAGCAGTGGGACTTTGCCCATTGGGGTGTGAAATACTGGTATCTGAGCAAAGAATTTCTGACATATGCAAAGGAGCATGGCCATGATGTATCTGAGACCTTACCGTGACCCCGACATCACGGAAATTCACTCCTGGATCGACAGCGAGCGCACCCTGCGCATCTGGTCCGGCCCCCGGCATCCCGTCTTTCCCTTCCCCGCTGAGGAACTGGCCGCCGTTTACGAGGGCTACCGCAAAGAGCGGGTCAACTTCCCTATGGTGGGCTGGGACGAGCAGGGTCTTGCCGGGGCAGTCACCCTGCGCTACATTGCCCCCCGCACCATTCGTCTGGTCAACGTAATCACCGACCATACCCGCCGGGGTCAAGGCGTAGGCCGGGAATTTCTGCGCCTTGTGCTGAAAATGTGCTTTGAGCTGATGGACGCGGAGGTGGTGACTCTGGGAGTCCTTGCGGAAAATGAGCGGGCCATCCGCTGCTACCGGGCTGCAGGTTTTACCCCGCTGCCGGAGGAGGCTTGGGTCACCCATACCTTCTGCGACCGGGACTGGTTGTGCATGGAAATGGCCGTTACCCGGGAGGTTTATCTGGAACATAAAAAAGTGGACGGCTGAGCCGTCCGCTGAGACTGTCAAAAAAGCTGCGGCTTTTTTGACGATAGGATCTGCACCCTGCTGCAGCGCACGCATTGTCCGCCGTAGGCGGCCAATACGCACGTTTGCAGGGCGAGAAGTATTTTCGTCCACGTACACGCCGCGGCCGAAAATCTATTATGCCCTTTTCACCGCTATCGCGGTGAAACCCTACGGGGTTTTTTGATAAGCTGAAAAAGCGGACGGCTGAGCCGTCCGCTTTTGATTTATGCTTTGCTGAAATAATACCGGGTCACATCGGTTTCGCTGTTATCCACTTCCACCTCGACGCCGTTCATGGCGATGATGGAAACGCCTCGCTTGTCCTCATCCACATCGGAGGCAACATCCTCGAAGCCGAAGTCCTCAGAGTAGGCCATGCCATTGATGTTGGCAGCGTCCTTCCAGCTCCAGAGGGCGTAACCCACCTCCGGGTCGCCGGAGAGATACACCATCGCCTCCAGAATGAGGTTGAGTTTGATGCTCTGCTCCCCTGTGCTGTTATAGTCGCCGCGCCAGATCGTGACTTCCAATCCCAACCGCTTGTCCTTCTCGTGCTGGATCAGCTTTGCGGCTTCCCCTTCGCTCTCTTCATCCACGGCGATGCCGCCTTCAAAGAACTGATAGCCATAGACTTCTTTGAGATACTTATTCAGCGTTTTACGGGCGGTGACAAGCTTTTTGCTCTTGAGTGCGGGGCGATCATCCTCCATGACCGCCAGCTGACCGGCGATATCTGTCAGATTCTCTCCCTGAGGCACACCGGCGGTATTGACAAACTCCGTTTCTCCATCCGGCAGGGGATTGCGGCTCTGACCGTCTACCAGACGGAAAATGACGGTTGCAGCCTGAGCACGGGTCAGGGTACCCTGGGGCTGGAAGCTGCCCTGCGCATCCACACCCTGCAGGATGCCCAGTGCGAAACAGATACGCACATATTCCCGATAGCTCTCCGCCACTGTTTCATAATCGGCGATGGCCCCCGTCCCTGCAAGGCGGGTGGGAAAGCCCTTTGCCCGCGCGGAACGCACCAGCACCATGGCGGCCTCCTGCCGCTGCATGGGCTGATCCAGCGCGCCGCCATCCAGTTCTTCAGGATAGAGCAATCCCGCGTTCAACGCAGTTTCATAATTTTTCTGCCACCAGGGTCCCTCATTCACCGCATCTGTAATACGGTCGGCATAGAGCAGCCGGGTCAGCACCGTGACAAACTCTGCCCGGGTCATGGGGGCGTCGGGCGCAAAGGTTCCAATGCCGTCCACGGGAGCCGTCTTTCCGTTAAAGAGCCCGCCCCGCACCATGGTCATGATGGCGCTGTGGGCCCAATGGGTCTCGGGAACATCAGAAAAAGCCTTTACCGTCTCCACAGCACCGGCGCTTGCCGCAAGCATCACTGCCGTCAAAGCTGCAAACACAAAAATTCTGATCTGTTTCATAGCATCCTCCCCGAAAAAATTCCGTTTTCTCTATCAGGCCGTCCGCCTGATGACACCGCTGAAGTTGAACCAACCCCGCGCATCCCGAATAGCGCCATTCAGCTCCTCCCGGATCTCCCACGCAGTTTCCATGGTGTAGATGGGTGCAAGAGGCGCATCATCCATCAAAAGTTCCTCCGCATCATGCAGGCAGCCCAGTCTCGCCGTGCCGTCAGGGGCGCTGGAAATAATGGACATGAGCGTGTCGTAAGCCGTGTTCTCATAGCCGGCCACATTGGCGGCAGCATCAGAGGACCAGTGCATCAAAAAGCCCTCCGGATCGTTGCAGTAGGAGGTCAGTTCCATTCCCGCCATGAAGAATTCCCCGCTAACAAGAGCCTCTTCCATCGTCTCGGCTGACATGGGAACGGGGGAAACATTCATGCCCAGCATCGCGCTAAGCTGGCGGCAGATCTCCTCTGCCACGACGCCGTTGGTCCCCTCATTGAGGTAAATATAGTGCAGCGCGCCCAGATCTTTGCCGCTTTGATAGCCTGCGGCCTGCATGGTGGTCAGGGCCTCGCCGCAGCGCTGGACATAAAGCTCCAGCGTATTATCCAACAGCGGGCCTGCACAGGAGCGGAAGTCCTCCGCCTCGCTGTCCGGCACGCCGTGGGGCACCAGTGCCGTGGCAGGCTGCCCGCCGGCCATATCCGCAAGGGTGTTGCGCTCCAGCGTTTTTGTCACAGCCATACGCAGTGCCCGGTCCTGGAAGGGGAAGGTAGCGCAGTTGAACACCAGCGCGTAGGTAGAAAGAAGGGGGATGGCATTATATTCCGTCACGCTTACAGGCCACGCGGCATCCACCTCTCCCTGCTCATAGAGAGTCTGGGCCTGCGCAGGGGTATCCACGAAGCGGAAAACGATGGCATCAGGGCCGGATACCTTCCCATAATTATAGTGGCGCTCGTTGCGCACCAAACGCAGATACTCTGTTCCCTCGCTCTCAGGCATATAAGGGCCGCTGAGCACCAGCGCGGTGAGATCCTCCCACCAGTCGGTCTCCGCATTGGCCACTTCCACAACCTCCTCGGTGACATGGGCCTTCGTGGGCACGACGCCGCGGCGCAGAGGGACCGTAGCGGGGTCTGTACATACGTCTGTTAAAAACCAGGTGTGGTCACCCTCAAGGGTCACCTCCAGCGTGGTGTCGTTCTTCGCGGCAACGGCCAGCTTGGTCACATCTCCACTCTCGCGCACCTCCTCATAGCCGCACACGGCAGACATGAGCTGGGCATGGGGAGAATCGTTCACCGGGCAGGCAAGACGCTGCCATGCGTATACAAAGTCATCGGCAGTGATCGCCTCCCCGTCAGACCATTTGGCGCTGCGCAGACGGAAGGTATAGGTCACCGTACCGTCCATATTGGTCTCCTGCTCCACGCTCTTGGCAAGGCCATATCCGGAAGAGGTGTTGCCCGCAGTATCCACCACTGGTTTCATCAAATTGTCATAAAGGTGTGCGATGATGCTGCGGTCTCCCTCCGTTTCGGCATAGATGGGGTCCAGCGTTTCGTAGGAGTCACCCACCGCCACAGACAGGGTAAACAGCTCCTCTTCCTTGCCGCAGCCGCTCAAAACCGCAGTGAGGGCCAGACACAGCACCAGCGCCACAAGGCGCTTCATTTGTTTCATAGGCATCACTCAATGACGGTCAGATTGCCGTCGGCGTCAAATTTCACAGGCACAATGGTGTTGCGGGTCTTGGAGGCAATGTCGTCGATCCGCATTTTGGAGGGATAGTCTGCGATCAGGCTCACTGCCACGCCCTGCCGGCGGGCACGGCCCGTGCGGCCGATGCGGTGGATATAATCCTGATTCTCGTCCGGCACGTCGCAGTTGAACACGATATCCACATCGTCCACGTCAATGCCGCGGGCGGCAACATCAGTGGAGACGAAGACCCGGAGCTTGCCCTGACGGAAGCGGTCCATCACCTGCTCCCGGCGGCGCTGGGGAATGTCGCCGTGGATGCACTCGGCCTCGATGCCCTCCATCTGGAGGAACTTGGTGATACGCTCCGTAGAGCCCTTGGTGTTACAAAACACCATGCAGCGGTCAAAGCCCGTCACTTCCAGCACCCGGGCAATGGTGGAGGCCTTGTCATTCTGGCTCACCTCCATGCGGAACTGCTTGATGTCGGGCTTATTGGCCTCATCCTCCCGCACGGTGATCTCCACGGCGTCCCGCTGGTAGACCCATGCGATATCCATGACCTCACGGGAAATGGTGGCGGAGAACAGCCCCAGATTCCTGCGCTTGTTCATCTTGTCCAGCAACCGGGTCACATCGTGGACAAAGCCCATGTCCAGCATGCGGTCGGCCTCGTCCAGCACCACAGTCTGAGCGGTTTCCACCCGAACGGTGCGGCGCTTCATATGGTCAGCCAAACGGCCGGGCGTGGCCACAATGATCTGGGGGCGCTTTTTCAGACTCTCGATCTGCCGGCCGATGGGCTGGCCACCGTAGAGGCACACGCAGCGAATGCCGGGCTTGAAGGTGGTGAGGAAGCGGATCTCATCGGTGATCTGGATAGCCAGCTCACGAGTAGGGGAGAGGATCACCGCCTGCACGCTCTCATCCTGGGGGTCGATGTGCTCCACAATGGGGATGCCGAAGGCAAAGGTCTTGCCGGTGCCGGTGGGAGCCTTGGCGGTGATATCCTTCCACTCCATCAGGGGAGGGATGGCCCCTGCCTGCACAGGGGTAGAGAGTTCAATTTCGCGCTGGGCCAGCGCACGCATGATCTCCGGAGAGAGGTTCAGGCTCTCAAACCGGACGCCCTGAGTAAATTCTTCCATAGGATCGTCCTTTCTTTCCGGTCTGCGCCGGTGCGGCTCGGACATATGGGTCTGCCTCCATGGGAAAATATTCCCTTGGGGGCGCACCCATATGCACGCCCTAAAGCACCGCACCAGCTGCAAACAGATTTTCGCATAATATACCAGTATAGTTTGCATTATACCGTTATCTGCGGAAAATGTAAAGCGCTTCCCTCCGGTTTCCTCTCAAAAAATCTGATTTTTGCCCAAAATTTCCAGAAAACAGGGGCTTCCCTCCTTGCAAAAGCGCAATATTTGTGTTAAGTTAAAAAGGTTAACGACTATGATTTCAAGGAGGCTTCTCCATGTCCACTTTAAAAGAAGAGATCTCCCGCCGCCGGACATTCGCCATCATTTCTCATCCCGACGCCGGTAAGACCACTCTGACCGAAAAATTCCTGCTCTACGGCGGAGCCATTGCTCAGGCCGGTGAGGTCAAGGGTAAGCGCGCCCGTGCCGCCACCTCCGACTGGATGGAGATCGAAAAGCAGCGCGGTATCTCCGTCACCTCCTCTGTCATGCAGTTCCAGCATAACGGCTTTTGCATCAACATTCTCGACACCCCCGGCCATCAGGACTTCTCCGAGGATACCTACCGCACCCTCATGGCCGCTGACAGCGCCGTCATGGTCATCGACTGCGCCAAGGGCGTGGAGCCTCAGACCCGAAAACTCTTCCGTGTCTGCGCCCTGCGCAACATCCCCATCTTTACGTTTATCAACAAGATGGACCGCGAGAGCCGCGACCCTCTGGAGCTGTGCGAAGAGGTGGAGCGGGAGCTTGGCATCGACACCTACGCTATGAACTGGCCCATCGGCTGCGGCAAGGAGTTCCAGGGCGTTTATGACCGCAACAAAAAGCGCATCATCTTCTTCGACTCTCAGGGCAAGGGCCGCAAGGCTGCCGCCACCGAGGTGGAGCTGGATGACCCCAGCGTGGGCGAGATGATCGGTCAGGCCAAGTGGGAGCAGCTGCGGGACGAGGTGGAGCTGCTGGGCGCCGGCCGTGAGTTTGATATGGAGGCTGTCCGCGCCGGCAAGCTCTCCCCCGTGTTCTTCGGCTCTGCCCTCACCAACTTCGGCATTGAGCCCTTCCTGGAGGAGTTCCTCCGCATGACCACCGCTCCCCTGCCCCGTACCGCCGACACCGGCGAGGTGGATGTCTTTGGTGAGAACTTCTCTGCCTTCGTCTTCAAGATCCAGGCCAACATGAACAAGGCCCACCGTGACCGCCTTGCTTTCATGCGCATCTGCAGTGGCAAGTTCCAGCGGGATACCGAGTATTTCCACGTGCAAAGCGGCAAGAAGCTGCGCCTCAGCCAGCCCCAGCAGATGATGGCTGCAGAGCGCGAGATCGTGGAGGAGGCCTACGCCGGCGATATCATCGGTGTGTTCGACCCCGGCCTCTTCTCCATCGGCGACACCATTTCCGTTCCCGGCAAGAAGTTCCGCTATTCTGGCATCCCCACCTTTGAGCCTGAGCATTTCATGCGCGTTTCCCCCAAGGACACCATGAAGCGCAAGCAGTTCATCAAGGGCACCGAGCAGATCGCCCAGGAGGGTGCCATCCAGATCTTCAAGATCCCCGGCGCGGGCCTTGAGGAAGTGATCGTGGGCGTTGTGGGTACGCTGCAGTTCGAGGTCTTCCAGTACCGCATGAAGAATGAATACGGCGTGGATCTCTATATGACAGGCCTTCCCTATGACCATCTGCGTCTTGTGCAGGAGTGTCCCTGCCGCCCCGATGAGCTGGTGCTGTGCACAGGTGCCGCCCTGCTGGAGGACTTCAAGGGCCGCCTGCTGGTGGCTTTCGGCGGCGAGTGGTCCGTGGGCTTCCTCACCAAGCACAACCCCGGTCTTGTGCTGGCTGACTCTCTTTCTGTCTAACTGTCAAAAAGCTGCAGGTTTTTACGCGAAAAAAGGAAGGATGCATCCCGCATCCTTCCTTTTTATAATTGGTTTTAAAGCTGTTTGACCGTGTAATAGACCGCCACACAGAAGATCGCGGCTGCCAGGACCCACATCACATAGTAGGCGACGGTGGTGCTCACCACTGCGGCAACAGCACCCACGGCAGCAACGCCGCAGGAGGCAAAAAACAGCCCTCCGGCAGAGAGTTTCTTCACCTTGCCCTGCTTGACCAGCACGGCCAGCGCGCCAACAGCCGCCACAAACACCACGCTCAAAGCCTTCACAGCCATAGCGTCCACACGGCGGTTGACCCAGGCTACTACCAATGCCGCTGCCAGAACCGTGAGGGACAACGCCGCCTCCCGGTCAAAGAGCCACCAGAGCACATCGATCACCAACACAGCAGGAACAATGGTGGTCAGCAAAGACAAAATACCCATGTTCCACAGCACCAGAGCGCTGGCTGCAGCCACGAACGCTCCGCCGCCCAGAACATACCAGGAAAGCTCACGCCGCTTTTCGCCGCCTTTTTTCAGCAAAACAGCGCCGCCTGCCGCCGCGGCCAGGCCCACACCGACCAGACCCTTCAGCGCGGTGTGGAAGAAAAGGATCTGATCCATGGTACCACCGATGTAGAAACGGTCAATGATCATCAGATAAAGCTGTGCCACGCAGCCAGCCAGGAAAAACTTCATGCCATTGGTCATAGGTCCATCATACTTGACGGACTTCTTTACAGGCTTTTTGGACATTTGAAAGAACCTCCAACAGGTATTTGCATATCGAAACGCGCAATGCGCCATCATTTCATCTTAAGTAATATATCAGATTCCTTTCCGGATTGCAAGGGTAACATAACTGCGAAGTTCCTTTTTTCACGTTGCCGTTGTGAAGGATGCGGATACGTGATATAATTTTATATCATTATCAACGTAAGGATCGCCAAACTGCCATGAAACGTTCTCTTTTTCCTGTATTTTTTCTTTTGCTGACTCTTTGCGGCTGCGCAAAAACAGAGCAGCAGACCATATTCGCCATGAACACGGTGATGGAATTTTCCGTCCACGACAAGGCTGCGGAGGATACCGTGGCCCGGATGACCCAGCGGATCAACGAGCTGGAAGCCCTCCTCTCCCGCACCCGGGAGGAAAGCGAGGTCTCTGCCCTTAACACGGCAAACGGAGCAGAAACCCCCATCAGCTTTGAGGTGTGGTCCCTTCTGGATACTGCCCGGGCGCTCACAAACGCCACCGATGGAGCATTTGATGTGACCATTGCTCCCATCGCTTCTGCATGGGGCTTTGCGGAGGAAGCCTTCCGCGTCCCCTCCCGGGAGGAGCTAAACACCCTTGCGCCGCTGGTGAACAGCGACGGCATCACTCTTGCCCAAAACGGCGGCACTTATCTCGCCTCCCTCCAGCCGGGGCAGGCCGTGGACTTGGGCGGCATTGCCAAGGGGTATGCTTCCGACTGTATAGCGGATATCTTTCTGGAAGACAGCATCAAAAGCGGCTATGCAAGCTTGGGGGGCAACATCCTTGCCTGGGGCGGAAAAAATGACGGTTCCCCGTGGCGCGTCGGCGTGAAGGACCCCAGCAACACCGAGGCGCTGTGCGGCGTGCTGGAGCTGCGGGACGCCTATGCCGTTACCTCCGGCGGCTATGAGCGCTTCTTTGAGGAAAACGGCGTCACCTACCACCACATCATTGACCCCGCCACCGGCGCACCGGCGGAAAGCGACCTGCTCTCCGTCACGGTGGTGATGGACCGGGAGGATACCCTTTTGGAGGGGCGCTGCGGCAGCGGCACTCTCTGCGATGCCCTTTCCACCGCCCTTTTCGTCATGGGCGAGGACGCCGCACTGGACTTCTGGCGCAGCGGCGGTTATGATCTTGACCTCGTTCTGGTCACGGCGGACGGGCGGATCATCTCCACTCCCGGCGTTGCTTTTGCCCCTGTTGAAGAAAGCGGATACTCCTACGAAGCGATCTCCTGACGGAAGCTTTGAACTATGAAAGGATCGTGCCTATGTCCAAAAGCAAAGACGATATCATCCTGCAGCAGCTGGATGTCATCCGCACCCTTACGGAAAATAACCTCTCCCGCATGAATACGGATTTCTGGGGCACCCCCAAACCTTCTGCACCCAAAGGGGAATCATCCAAGCCTGAAGTTCCCAAAGCCGCTGCCCCCTCCGCGCAGAGCGCGGAAAATGCCCCTCCTCCCCCGGAAAAGATAGAAAATCTGGTGGCAGAGCTGGAGGGTTACATTGGCCTTGCAAACATCAAGCAGGAAGTGAAAAATCTTATCAACATGGTGAAGATCCACAAGCTGCGGGAGGAAAACGGCCTGCCCACAGAGGATCTCTCCCTCCACATGGTTTTTTCCGGCAACCCCGGCACCGGCAAAACCACCGTTGCCCGCATCATGGCCCGGATCTACCACAGCCTCGGCATCCTTTCAAAAGGGCAGCTGGTGGAGGTGGACCGCAGCGGCCTTGTGGCAGGCTATGTAGGGCAGACGGCGCTGAAAACAAAAAAAGCCATCGATAAGGCTCTTGGCGGCGTTCTCTTCATCGACGAGGCCTACGCCCTGAACGGCGGCACAGAAAATGACTTCGGGCAGGAGGCCATCGACACGGTACTTAAGGCCATGGAGGATCACAGAGATGATCTGGTGGTGATCGTTGCCGGCTACACAGAGCTGATGGAGGACTTTATCCACTCCAACCCGGGTCTTGAATCCCGCTTCAACCGCTTTCTCGAATTTGAGGACTACACCCTTGACGAAATGATGGGCATTTTCCGCATGCGCTGCAGCAAGGGCAAATACACTCTCGCTCCCGACGCGGAAGGGGAGGTGCGGCAGTTCATTGCGGTGGAAAATACCCACCCTGAGACCTTCGGCAACGCCCGGGGCGTGCGCAATCTTTTTGAGCGGGTGCTGGTGCACCAGTCCAACCGCCTTGCCGGAATGGAATCCGTGACAAAAGATGACCTCATGCTCCTTACAGCAGAGGATGTCCGCGCCGCCCGGGAGGCCTGATTCCGCCTATTTGACTATTGCCTTTCCCCGAAAAATACGCTAAGATATTTCCAAGAATCCAACGGGCATCGCGCCCGAACTTATGAAGGAGGACATCTACCATGGAAACTTATGGTCTGGAATCCCTGGGCATCATCAATGCCTCTGCTGTCTATCGTAACCTCACCCCCGCCGAGCTGACCGAGCATGCGCTGCGCCGCGGCGAGGGCAAGCTTTCCAACACCGGCGCTCTGGTGGTCAAGACCGGCAAGTACACCGGCCGCAGCGCCAACGACAAGTTCATCGTTGACACTCCCGCCGTCCATGACGAGATCGCCTGGGGCAAGGTGAACCGCCCCATCGACAAGGCCCGTTACGATGCCATCTACTCCAAGGTAACTGCCTACCTGCAGAATAAGGAGATCTTCATCTTCGACGGCTTTGCAGGCGCCGACCCCAAGTATACCAAGGGCTTCCGCATTGTCTGCGAGCTGGCCTCCCAGTGCCTCTTTATCCGCCAGCTGCTGCGCCGTCCCGACGCCGCTCAGCTCGCCAACTTCGCCGCTGACTACACCATCATCGCCGCCCCCGGCTTCAAGTGCATCCCCGAGATCGACGGCACCCGCTCCGAGGCCGCCATCCTCGTGAACTACGAGGAGAAGATGGTGGTCATCTGCGGCAGCCAGTACGCAGGCGAAATCAAGAAGTCTGTCTTCTCCGTCATGAACTATGTGCTGCCCAAGATGGGCGTGTTCCCCATGCACTGCTCTGCCAACGTGGGCAAGGACGGCGACTCCGCCGTGTTCTTCGGCCTCTCCGGCACCGGCAAGACCACCCTCTCTGCCGACCCCAACCGCCAGCTCATTGGTGATGACGAGCACGGCTGGGCCGATGACTCCGTCTTTAACTTCGAGGGCGGCTGCTACGCCAAGTGCATCAACCTCTCCGCCGAGAAGGAGCCCGACATCTACAACGCCATCAAGTTCGGCGCTCTGGTGGAGAACGTGGTGATGGACGACGAGACCCGCGAGTTCGACTTTGACGACGCATCTCTCGCCGAGAACTCCCGCGTGGGCTATCCCATCGAGTACATCAACAACGCCAAGCTGGACGGCTGCGGCGCTACCCCCAAGACTGTTATCTTCCTCACCGCCGACGCTTACGGCGTGCTGCCTCCCATCTCCAAGCTGGATAAGAACCAGGCCATGTACTATTTCGTCTCCGGCTTCACCTCCAAGCTGGCCGGCACCGAGATCGGCATCACCTCTCCCGTGCCCACCTTCTCCACCTGCTTCGGCGAGCCCTTCCTGCCTCTGGATCCCTCCGTGTACGCAGGTATGCTGGCCGAGAAGATCGAGAAGTCCGGCGCCAATGTCTACCTTGTGAACACCGGCTGGAACGGCACCGGCAAGCGCACCAAGCTCAGCTACACCCGCGCCATGGTCACCGCCGCCCTCTCCGGTGAGCTGGAGAAGGCCGAGTTCGTCACCGATCCCTACTTCGGTGTTGCCGTGCCCACTTCCTGCGAGGGCGTGCCCGCCGAGCTGCTGATCCCCGCCAACACCTGGGAAGACAAGGCCGCTTACGAGGCCAAGGCCAAGGAACTGGCCAAGAGCTTTGTGGAAAACTTCAAGAAGTACACCCACATGAGCGCCGAGGTCGTCGCCGCAGGCCCCAAGGCTGAGTAATTCCATGTATACGATAAAAGAGGACGCGCCGCAGCGCGTCCTCTTTTTTATGGCCTTAATTGAATTCTTTATTTCGCAATGGGCGCAATTCCTTTTCTCCGCAGGGAGATGTGATGAGCCTGTAATATTCTTCTTCGGGCAGGGAGCTGTCATTGATGGAAAAGGAAGAATACAGTTCCTGTACATCGCCTTCCGGATCAACAGCAAGAAAACAATCGAGCGCTTCAATCGCTTGGGTCTTCACGCTTTCACCGTTTATATTTTTGTATTCACAAACACAGTCCCGCATATACTGCTCTGTTTTTTCGTATGCCTCATCAAAAGAATCTGCATTTACTTTTAAAATCAACTCTTCATAGAAGCACCTGTCATCTTTGCCGACAGAGTACGTATGGATCACCTTCACGCCATAAATCATTTCACAGTCTCCTTTGCGGTTTTGCAGGAGGCAATTAATAATCTGCGGATATTTCCGCATAGTTTCTCTGCGTTTTGATAGGTCTGTGTATCTATACGACTTGTTTTGTGCATTGACTTATTTGCGTTGCAAATATGATATAATATCCATTCCCCGCATACGCGAAGCGTATATCATCTGCGAAGCAGATATCATAGCGTCAGCTATATCACCCGTTCCGCAAGGAACGGATATCATTGTAAAAAGCCACTTTTGTCCTGATAGACAAAAGTGGCTTTTTACATGGTGGACACGAAGGGGATCGAACCCTCGACCTTACGGATGCGAACCGTACGCTCTCCCAGCTGAGCTACGCGCCCAAATATCAATAACATTTTGATTATAGCACAAAATCACCTCTTGTAAAGCGGGAATTTTGAAATGACAAAAATTTTAGTTGCCAAACGGGAAATAGTATAGTAAAATAGTCTGGCAATCCTCCGCAAGCAGCTGCGGAGCCGGTCTCGCGCAATGGAGCCCCGTGAATCATGTCAGGCGGGGAACCGAGCAGCATTAAGCGGGATGTTCTATGTGCCGCGAGGGCGCCGGTTCCGCAGCTGCATACGGAGGATTCTTTTATTTTTCAATGGGAGGTGGCTTTATGCATCAGGCGTTATACCGCAAATGGCGTCCCCGCACCTTTGCGGATGTCATCGGCCAGAGCCACATCACCCAGACCCTGCAAAAGCAGGTCGCTGAGGGCCGCACCTCCCACGCATACCTTTTCACCGGCACCCGGGGCACCGGCAAAACCACCTGCGCCAAGATCCTGGCCAAGGCCGTCAACTGCGAAAGCCCCGTGAACGGCGACCCCTGTTGTAAATGTCCCTCCTGCCTTGGCATCGAGAGCGGCACATTGCTGGATGTGCTGGAGCTGGACGCCGCCTCCAACAACGGCGTCGATCAGGTGCGCGCATTGCGGGACGAGGCCATTTATGCCCCCGCCAATGTGAGGACCCGCGTTTACATTGTGGACGAGGTGCACATGCTCTCCATTGCAGCCTTCAATGCTCTTCTGAAAATTCTGGAAGAGCCCCCCGCCCATCTGATGTTCATTCTGGCCACCACGGAGCTGCACAAAGTTCCCGCCACCATCCTCTCCCGCTGCCAGCGTTTTTCCTTCAAGCGGATTCAGCCGCCGGATATTCAAGCCCGGCTGGAGCATGTGGCCTTTCAGGAGAAGATCGACCTGAAAAGTGACGGCGCGGAGCTTCTCAGCCGCCTTTCCGATGGCGCTTTGCGTGACGCCCTCTCCCTTCTGGATCAGTGCGCCGCCTCCGGCGGCACCATCGACGCCGCTGCCGTGCTGGACACGCTGGGTCTTGCCGGCAATCTGCAGACGGCACAGATGATGGAGCACGTTCTCAACCGCGATGTGGAATCCGCCCTGCTGCTTCTGGATCAGCTCTATTCCGGCGGCAAGGACGTGGGCGCCATTCTCTCCGAGCTTTCCACTCTGACCCGCGACCTGCTGCTGCGGCGCACAGCCCCCAAGGGCTGCACAGCGCTCCTCTCCGGCGGGTACGACAAGGCCACGCTGGACCGTCTGGGAAAGGATGTTCCCTCCACCCGGTTTCTTTATCTGACGGCAACGCTGCAGAAAACCGCCGCAGATCTTTATTACAGCGCAAACCGCCGCACCGATGCGGAGATTTGCCTGCTGCGCCTTTGTGACGAAAGCCTTTCCGGCGATCTGACGGGTCTTAATGCCCGGATGCAGCGTCTGGAAGAAAGTATCAGCCGGGGCGCTGTGGTCCGCGCCGCCGCGGAGGAAGCCCCTCTCCGAAGCGTGAGATCTTCTCCCGTTAAAACAACTGAAGCCCCGCCAATGCATGAGGAGCGTCCCCCCCTGCCGGAGGAGCCGCCTCTGCCGGAGGAATACGGCGAGCGGGTGTTCGACATTCCCGACGAGCCCCCAGCACCCCCACAAAATATCCCGCAGCGCGAGACAGCCGTTCCCGCTGCCGCTCCAGCTCCCGCTTCCCGCCCTGCCATCCGCACCGTTCCTGCGACGGCCCCCACCGCTGCAGCGCCTGCCGATCTTCCCGGCGACTGGTGGCGCGCTCTGGCGGAAAGCTGCAAGGGCCGCCTGAGCCCCATGTACCGGGTGTTTCTGGATAAGTGCACCGGCGTGATGGAAAACGGCCATCTGCTGATCTACGCCCCCGACGAGATCACCCTCAGCCGCATCGACAATGACCGCGTGCGGGGGATCCTCAGCGAAGAGGCCGCCCGGGCTGTGGGCAGCCCCATGGGGATCCTGCTTCGGGTGGGTGAGCGGCCGAAAAAAGACCCCAAACAAAACCTGCAAAACCTGCTGGACTTTGCCAGCAAGCATGATAATATTGAAATCAAATAAATAAAAGGAGATTTTTACTATGGGATACAGTGCCCGCCGCGGATTCACCAGCGGCAGTATGAAGGCCACCGGCGCCGCCCGTCAGGCCGAGATGCAGCAGCGTATCGCTGAGATGCAGGAGCAGATGAACGCCACGCAGGAGGCCATTGAGGCCAAAGAGTTCACCGCCAGCGTTGGCGGCGGCGTTGTGGAAGCCAGGGTCAACGGCAAAAAAGAGCTTCTCGCCGTCACCATCAAGCCCGAGGCTGTGGATCCCGATGATGTGGAGATGCTGCAGGATCTGGTGGTTTCCGCTGTGAACGAGGCGCTGCGTCAGGCCGGCGAGGCTATGGAGCAGGGCATGAACACGGTCACCAACGGCCTGAATCTGGGCGTTTTCGGCCTTTAAGCAATATCCGTTATGCCGCCGCTTCCCCCGTGGGAAGCGGCGGCATTCTTTCTCCGTCATCATACAACTTCACGGTCATAATACAAATCCGCAATTTTTTAACAGGAAAAACGGATATTCTTTGACAGTTTTTCTTCTTTTCCTTCACAAATCTGCAAAATATTCTTGCATTTTTACCCACGCTGTGCTAAAGTACTGCGTACTGATGCAATTTTCGCAAAACCCATTCTCAGGAGGAAAATACTTATTATGGAAAGTAATAAACGGAGCAATTTCAGTGGCTCTATCGGCTTTGTGCTGGCTGCGGCAGGCAGTGCCGTCGGCCTCGGCAACATCTGGCGCTTCCCCTATCTGGCAGCAAAGGATGGCGGTGGTCTGTTTCTGGTGACCTATGTGATTCTGGCACTGACCTTCGGCTTCACCCTGCTCACCACCGAGATCGCTATTGGCCGCAAGACTGCGCAGAGCCCCCTCACCGCCTACGGTAAGCTTCATAAAAGCTGGGGATGGATCGGTGTTCTGGCCTGTCTGATCCCCATGATCATTCTCCCCTACTATTCCGCCATCGGTGGCTGGATCCTGAAGTATCTGGCTGCTTTCTGTACCGACGCCACCGCCACCGTGGCCGACGGCTACTTCACCGGCTTCATCACCGCACAGTGGAGTCCCATCATCTGGTTCCTGGTATTTCTTGCCGCCACCACCGGTGTGGTTTACATGGGCGTAAACTCCGGCATCGAGCGCATGAGCAAGATCATGATGCCCATTCTGCTGGTCCTCATCATGGGCATTGCCGGCTTCTCTCTTACCCTTTCCCACACCGATGCCAACGGCGTCACCCGCACCGGCCTGGAGGGTCTTGCCATCTATGTCATCCCCAATCTGGAGGGTGTCACCTTTGGCAAGTTTATCTCCATCCTCATGGACGCTATGGGCCAGCTTTTCTACTCCATCTCTGTTGCCATGGGCATTATGATCGCCTACGGCTCCTATGTAAAGAAGGAGACCAATCTTGTCAAGTCCGTCAACCAGATCGAGTTCTTCGATACTCTGGTGGCCTTCCTGGCTGGCCTTATGATCGTCCCTGCCGTGTACACCTTCATGGGCACCGAGGGCATGGCCGCCGGCCCCAGCTTGATGTTTGTGTCCCTTCCCAAGGTGTTTGACGCCATGGGCGGCATCGGCACCATTGTGGGCATCGCCTTTTTCGTGATGGTGGCCTTCGCCGCCCTTACCTCCTCCATCTCTCTGATGGAAGCCGTCGTTTCCAGCTTCATGGACAAGCTCCACCTCCCGCGCAAGGCCGCCGTGTTGAGCGTCGCCGCCATCACTGCCGTGCTGGGCCTTGTGGTATGCCTTGGTTACAATGTGCTCTACTTTGAGCTGACACTCCCCAACGGCAGCGTGGGTCAGGTGCTGGATGTGATGGACTATGTCTCCAACTTCGTGATGATGCCTGTGGTCGCCATTGCCACCTGCATTCTTGTGGGCTGGGTTGTCAAGCCCCAGGCCGTTATTGGAGAGGTCACTCACGGCGGCATACATTTTGGCCGCGAGAAACTGTATGTAGTGATGGTAAAGTTCATCACCCCCGCCATGCTGGCGCTGCTCCTGCTGCAATCCCTCGGCCTGTTCCTGTAACCAAATGAAAATCCCCACGCTAAACAGCGTGGGGATTTTGTGTTATTCTCAGTTTTCCAGATACCGGCAGGCAGCCATGGCCGCCACGGCGCCGTCGCCACAGGCGGTGGTGAGCTGACGCACCGTCTTTGCGCGGCAGTCACCTGCCACAAAGACGCCGGGAATATGGGTCTCGGTGCTCTCGCTTACAGCGAAATATCCCCCTTCGCCGCAAAGGCCAAGGGCTGCGAAGGGCTCCGTCTCCGGCTCGTGGCCGATGGCCACAAAGACACCGTCGGTCATCTCCACTCGCTCAGAGCCATTTTGCACATGCCGAAGCTTCACGCCCCGCACCTCACCGTCTTCCTCCACCAGAGAGGAAACAGTATAGGGATAGAGAAAGCTGATATTTTCCGCGGCGTGGAACCGCTGCACCAGACATTCATCCGCCCGGAACTGGCCCCGGCGATGGACAAGGGTCACCTTTTTGCAGATCTTGCTGAGGAAGAGCGCCTCCTGCAGCGCGGAGTTGCCGCCGCCCACGATGACCACTTCCCGATCCTCATAGAAAGCGCCGTCGCATACCGCGCAGTAGGAAATGCCGGCGCCCACCAGATCTTCTTCCCCCTCAAGGCCAAGGGTCTTGTGCCGTGCACCCACCGCCAGAATAGCGGCACGGCAGGTATGCTCTCCCGCATCCGTCAGCACATGGATGGGGCTGCCGGGGTGGAGGGCGGTGACCTCCTCATAGGCAGTCTCCACGCCGAAGGACTCCGCCTGGGCAGTGAGGGCGGCGCCATATTCGGCGCCGCTCATGCCGGGAAGTCCCGGATAATTTTCCACCAGAGGAGCAGAGGTGATCTGCCCGCCCAGATTCAGCTTTTCCAGCACCAGCGTCTTTCGTCCGGCTCTGGCGCAGTAGAGGGCAGCGGTGAGGCCCGCGGGGCCGCCGCCAATGACGATCACATCATAATTCGCCATTTGGGAGCCTCCCTCAGGTGTTCTCGCTGATGAACTTACGAATGGGGCCAAGGCCGGTGACCTTCACCTCGCCGGAAACCAGCGTGGGAGCCTGACGGACACCCAGCTTCTTCACAAGCTCGGCGTTCTCCTCGGCAAGGAGCTTGCGGTAATTCATGCCGGCGCCCTGCAGCAGTTTTTCAGCCTGTGCGCATTTGGGACAGGTGCGGGTGGCGAAGAGCAGCAGCTCGTCGGAAAGGGCGGCGCTCTCGGTCTTCTCCTCCTCCGCTGCGGTGGGGCTGCCGTGGCGCAGGACAGAGTTGGCAATATCGTAAACCTTGCGGTCCTTGAACTCCTGGGTCTTGCCGTCGTTCCAGTTCTGAACGGGGCGGTAGTAACCGGTGATACGGCTGTAGACCTCGGTCTTGCGGCCGCAGTGGGGGCAGGTATAGACCTCACCGGTGAGATAGCCGTGGTCGCTGCACACGGAATAGGTGGGAGACATGGTGTAGTAGGGCAGCTTGTAGTTCTCGGCGATCTTGCGCACGAGAGCGGCTGCGGCCTGCCAGTCGGGCAGCTTCTCGCCAAGGAAGGCGTGGAACACGGTGCCGGAGGTATAGCGGGTCTGCAGCTCATCCTGCACATCCAGTGCAGAGAAAATATCCTCGGTGTAGCCCACGGGGAGATGAGAAGAGTTGGTGTAATAAGGAGTGCCGTTCTCGTTGGCAGTGATGATGTCGGGATACTGCTCCTTATCGTGCTTTGCGAAGCGGTAGGTGGTGGACTCGGCGGGGGTTGCCTCCAGATTGTAGAGGTCGCCGTACTTTTCCTGATAGTCACTCAGGCGCTCGCGCATATGGTCCAGCACTTCCTTGGCAAACTCCTGGGTCTTCTCGTTGGTGAGATCGGCCTTGAGCCACTTGGCGTTGAGACCCACCTCGTTCATGCCGATCAGGCCGATGGTGGAGAAGTGGTTGGCAAAGGTGCCCAGATACCGCTTGGTGTAGGGATAGAGGCCGTTTTCCATCAGCTGGGTGATGACCATGCGCTTGGTGCGAAGGCTGCGGGCGGAGATATCCATCAGCTTATCGAGGCGCTGGTAGAAGTCTGCCTCATCAGAGGCAAGGTAAGCGATGCGGGGCAGGTTGATGGTGACAACACCGATGGAACCGGTGGACTCACCGCTGCCGAAGTAGCCGCCGGA
>JAFQRI010000007.1 GCA_017410185.1 Oscillibacter sp.
ACCGACGCTAAGCCCATCGCTTACGGCGGCATGCTGATCGAGTGCGTCCTGGCTCTGCTGACCCTGTGCGCTGTCGCTCACGCTTATTCCTTCAACGGCACCGATAAGGCTTTCTCCGGCGCCACTGCTATCTTCGGCGGCGGTATCGCCAGCATGATCGATCCCAGCCGCGGCACTGTGTACAATGTTCTGTTCACTCTGCTGGTGCTGACCTATTCCACCTTCTGCCTGACCTCTCTGGATACCGCTACCCGTCTGGGCCGCTTCATGTTCCAGGAGTTCTGGATCGACGCTACCAAGGGTGAGACCCCCGAGAACGTCACCGGCTATAAGAAGGTCCTGGCCAACCCCTATGTTGCTACCGTCATCACTGTGTTCCTGGGCGTCATGCTGGGCCTGAATGGCTATGCCAAGATCTGGGCTCTGTTTGGCTCTGCCAACCAGCTGCTGGCTGCTCTGGGCCTGCTGGCTATCGCCGCATGGCTGGGCAACATCGGCCGCAAGAACTTCATGTGCTGGATCCCCATGTTCTTCATGCTCGCCGTTACCATTGCTTCTCTGATCATCAACACCAAGACCCAGATCGGTCTGATCTCTGCCGGCGGCGCCGACTGGGGTCCCTATGTCCAGGCTGTTGTCGGCGTTCTGCTGGTGGTCCTGGCTGTGGTTCTGGCCATCGAGGGTGTTGCTACCATCTTCGGCAAGAAGAAGGCCAACGCTTAATCTGTCCGTTTTCCAATACGGAGTATTGCCAGTCTCCGGCTGAAGGAAATGGATTTGCGCGAGACGGTTTGCTGCTGTCCGCCCCCGCGTAACCCGAAAAAAGAACCCCTGCCCGACCGGGCAGGGGTTCTTGCTGCTTTGTAACAAATTATTTCAGCGCCTGGGGGAGGTTCCACTGGTAATGCCGCGCCAGCATGCGCAGGGAAACGGTGGAAAGAACGGCACACAGTGTTGCGAAAGGAATAGGGAAGGAGCAGCACAGAAGCGTATAGTAGATACCACTTCCCAAAAGAGCGGCCACGGCGTAAACGTGCTTTCGCAGCACAGCGGGGATCTCCGCGCACATGATGTCTCGCAGTACGCCGCCGCCGACGCCTGTCATAAGGCCCATAAAAAGACACAGGAAGAGCTTTTCCCCGTAACCGGCCTCTGCGCCGGCTTGTGTACCAATGACAGCGAAAATGCCAAGACCCAGCGCGTCACATACGTTGAACACCCGGTCGCCCCAGAGACCAAAGTCCAGCTGTGACTGAAAAAGACGGATAATGAAAAACGTAAAGACCGCTACGAACAGGGCGGTGAGGAGAAAACCCTCATTATAAAACATTTTGGGAGGAGTCCGGCCCAGCAGCAGGTCACGGATCACACCGCCGCCGAGGGCCGTGCAAATGGCCAGAGTGCATACACCGAAGATATCCAGCCGCTTTTGGATCGCCTTCAGCGTGCCGGAAAGGGCGAAGGCGATGGTTCCAACGATCTCCGCAAAAAAGAAGAAAGTATCCATAGAAGACCTCCCCGGTTGGGATGGCCTCATTGTAACAAAGAGGGCGTGGAAAGACAAGCGCTTGTGGGAATAAAAGTTGCTGCTTCACCGCCATTCTTTGAGGGGCAGCGGGAGAAAGGCTTGCTTTTTTTCCAGATACAGGATAGTATGAAGATGATGAAAAAAATGAGCGTGGGCATGCTGAAAATGTATGGCGCTCAAGGAAGGAGACCCTATGAATATCCGTAAGATCGAAGCCTTTGTCCGGGCAGTGGAGCTTGGAAGTTTGTCCAAGGCGGCGGAGGAGCTGGGATATACCCAGTCCGGTATCAGCCATATGATGCAGTCGCTGGAGGAGGAAGTGGGCTTTCCGCTGATGGTGCGCACCAGCGCCGGTATTAAACCCAATAATGAGGGGCAGATGCTGCTGCCGGTGATCCGGGAGCTGCTTTCCGCCAGTGAATCTCTGGAACAGCACATCGCCCGCATCAAGGGCGTGGACAGCGGACGCATCCGCATTGCCTGCTATGCAAGTATCGCGGCCTATTGGCTGCCCGGCATTATCGCGGCCTTCCGGAAGGATTATCCCAATGTGGAGGTGGAGATCATTGAAGCCGGGTCCCGCCAGATCGAGCGCATGGTGGAGGAGCGGCAGGTGGATCTTTGCATCTATTCCGGCGGAGCCGGTCGGGGATATGAGTGGACGCCCCTGAAAACCGACCGCATGCTGGTGCTGGTGGAGCCCGGACATCCTCTGGCCAAGGGAAAAAGTGTCAGCCACGAGCAGTTGGCCCGGGAGCAGTTCATTGCCCCTATGCAGCTTTATGACGGTGAGGTGTACGACATCCTCTCCACCTTTCCGGTGCAGCCCACCACGGCTTTTTCCGCCTGCAGCGACTATGCCATCATCAACATGGTGGGTATGGGCCTTGGAGTATCCATTCTGCCGGAGCTGCTGGTGAAAAATTACTCCGGCGGCACCGCGGCGCTGGAGCTGGACCCGCCGGTGAGCCGGACGCTGGGCATGGGCGTGCCCCAGCTCAAAGCGGTAAGCCCCGTGACCAAGTGCTTTATGAAATATGTGGAGCAGTTTGTGGCAGAACAGTAACGAAAAAATCTCCCCAATGGGGAGATTTTTTATTGCGGATCATTTGCCACGGCGGACCATCTCCATAAAGGCGGAGGCGGCGGCTGTGGGGGTGACGCCCTTGAGGGTGCACATATCCACGCTGCGGGCGGGGATCTCAAAGTCGGTCTTCAGCTTGCGCACAGCGCCGCTGTCCAGACTGTCGCGGACGAATTCCTCCGTCACGGCGGCGACGCCAAGGCCAATGGAAGCAAGGGAGGCCAGCAGATTACGGGAGGAAAGCTCGATCTCGGGATTCAGCGTCACGCCGTGGCGCAGGAACTCCTGCTCCAAAAAGACGCGGCTGGAGGCCTTGCGTTCCAGCATGATGAGGGGGAAATCGGCGATCTCCTGCCGGGAATAGACGTGGTCAAAGTCGCAGGGATACTTACTGCCTGCCACAAAAACAGAGTGGGTGGCAAAGCATTTCCAGCACTCCAGTGCAGGGTCGCTGGGGGCGGAAGCGAAGGCGATGTCCACAGAGCCGGACTTGAGCATACTCAGCACCTTAGCGCCCCGTCCGCTGACGATGCGCAGATGGATGCCGGGATGTTCGCGGTGGAACTGCTCCAGAAAGGGAGCAAGATACCAGGCAGTGACCGTATCGCTGGCGCCGATGACCAGCGAGCCAATGAGCAGCTGCTGTGCCTGGGTCAGCTTGTCCTCACCTGTTGCCAGAAGGCCCAGCGCGCTGCGGACATACTGATAAAGCATCTGCCCTTCTCCGGTGAGGGCCACACCCCGGGGACTGCGGGCAAAGAGCCGGGCCTGCAGCGCCGTTTCCAGCTGCTTGATGGACTGGCTCACAGCAGATTGGGAGATGTAAAGGTTCTTGGCGGCGGCAGAGATGTTGCCGGTGTCCGCCACTTCTTTGAATACACGGTAGAGTTCCAGCTTGACGGCCATGGAGATCCCTCCTGCAATCAGAAATTCTTATCCTGGATATAAGTTATTATAAAGGATGCGGGCGTAAATCGCAACGGGAATTTTCAGGATGTTCATTGAAAACACAATGTTTTTTGATATACTATACATTGGAAAATCAGTTTCGGAGGAAGATGCATGAGATATAACATTCTGGCTGTGGGCGATGTGGTGGGCGAGCAGGGCTTGAAGCATCTGGAGCGGCATCTGCGCAGCGTGCAAAAGCTGAAAAATATCCACTTCACCGTGGTCAACGGCGAGAACGCCTCCGGTGTGGGGCTTACCCCCGATCAGGCATGGCGCATTTATGACGCCGGCGCCGACGCGGTGACACTCGGAAACCACGCCTTTGGAAAGATGCAGATCCGGGATTTTATAGAGGAGAGCAAATGGCTGCTGCGGCCTGCCAACTACACCGGCAGAATGCCGGGCCACGGCTGTGAGATCTTCGATGCGAACGGACTTCGCATCCGGGTCATCAACCTCATTGGCCGCTGCGATCTTGCCTGGGGCACAGAAAATCCCTTCACCACAGTGGACCGGCTGCTGCAAAGGGGCAGCGCGGATATCACCCTTGTGGATTTCCATGCCGAGGCCACCAGCGAGAAGTTGGCCATGGGCTATTATCTGGACGGGCGGGTCACGGCCCTGTGGGGCACCCACACCCATGTGCCCACGGCGGACGAGCGGGTGTATCCCGGCGGCATGGGCTATATCACCGATCTTGGCATGACAGGTCCGGTGGAGTCGGTTCTGGGGATCGAGCCGTGGCAGTCCATCGAGACGTTTTTGGGAGGGCTTCCCGGACGGTATAAAAGCCCCGACGGCCCCTGCAAGCTGCAGGGCTGCGTCTTCACCGTGGAAAACGGAAAATGCGTGGGTGTTGAGCGCATTGACATCCGCTGACGACAGATAAAACAAGATAAAGAGAGGAAAGTTACTATGTCTATCCAGAAAGTGCGTGAATATTTCAAGGGCCTTGGCATCGAGGAGCGGATCCGCGAGTTTGAAGTCTCCTCCGCCACCGTGGAGCTGGCTGCCATTGCCGTTGGCGTGGAGGGGGCGCGGATCGCAAAGTCCCTGAGCTTTAAGGTGGATGAAGAACCCATCATCATTGTGGTGGCCGGTGACGGCAAGATCTACAACGGCGCTTACAAGGCCTTTTTCCACACCAAGGCCAAGATGCTCACCCATGAGGAGGCCCACACCATGATCGGTCATGATGTGGGGGGTGTGTGCCCCTTCGCCCTGCCGGAAAATGTGAAGGTCTATCTGGATGAATCCCTCAAGCGGTTTGAAACGGTGTTCCCCGCAGCCGGCAGCAGCAACAGCGCTGTGGAGATGACCTGCGCAGAGCTGGAAAAGTATTCCTCCAACTTCACCGCATGGGTGGATGTGTGCAAGGGCTGGCGGGAGGAGGAATGAGCCCGCCCTCAAAAAAGAGAGGTAGCCTATGATCAGATTTATCCATTCCGCAGACTGGCATCTGGACAGCTCCTTCGGCCCCCAGCGTGACGCCGGAAAGCGGCGGCAGGAGCTGCGGCAGCTGCCGGAGCGTCTTGCGGACTATGTGAATGAAAATGGCATTGGCTTGGTGCTTCTTGCCGGCGATCTTTTTGATGGAGGCAATGTTTACCGCCAGACGCTGGAGGCCATGTCTTCTGCCCTTGGCCGGATGCGGGCCAAGGTGCTCATT
The DNA here is from genome assembly GCA_017410185.1 of Oscillibacter sp. GTDB lineage: Bacteria > Bacillota > Clostridia > Oscillospirales > Oscillospiraceae > Oscillibacter. The sequence goes on from JAFQRI010000007.1 coordinate 5,233, forward strand.
GCCCCCGGCAATCATGACTGCTGGGGCCCCCTGTGGGATCAGTGGCAGTGGCCGGACAATGTGTACATCTTCCATGAGAGCCGCGTTACCACGCTGACGCTGGGAGATCTGGTGTTCCACGGCGCTGCCTTTACCGCGGCGGAGCAGAGCCGGAGCCTGCTTTCGGGCTTCCGGGCACCGGAGGATGGAAAGCTCCATATCGGCCTTTTCCACGGAGAGATCGCGCAGGAGAGCCGCTATCATCCTATTCGCAGCGCTGACGTCGCGGAAAGCGGCCTTGCCTATCTGGCCCTGGGCCATATCCACAAGCCGGGGCAGGCCCATTTTGGCGGCACACTGGTGGCCTGGCCCGGCTGTATCGAGGGGCGGGGCTTCGACGAAACAGGAGAAAAGGGCTTTTACGAGGGCGTGATCTCTCAGGAGGGCAAGGTCTCCATTGAATTTGTGCCCTTTGCCCGGAGAAGCTATGAGATCCTCACCGTGGATGTGACGGGAAAAGACCCCCGCACAGCGGTGGAGGAGGCATTGCCGGAGAACACGCAAAATGATCTCTACCGCATCCTTCTTACCGGTGAAACGGATCGGGTGGATGCGTCGGCGGTGGAAAACGCCCTGCGGCAGCGGTTTTACGCCCTGGAGGTGCGGGATCAGACCCGCGTGCCCATGAAGCTCTGGGAAAAGCGGGAGGAGGACTCTCTGCGAGGCGCCTTTTTGCGGCGGCTCTGGGCGAGAATGGAAGAGGCTGAAACAAAGGAGGAACAGGACACGGTGACCATGGCGGCCCGCTTCGGCCTTGGGGCGCTGGAGCACCGTGACCTTGGCTGATATGAAAAAAGTACTGTTGATCGGCACCGGCGGCACCATCGCCTCGGAGGTGAGCGCCGACGGTCTTGCTCCCGAGCTGACCACAGAGCAGCTTTTGAGCTTTATCCCTGCCATCTCCGCCATTTGCTCGGTGGAGTGCATCCAGCTTTTGAGCCTGGATTCCACCAACATGCAGCCAAAGCACTGGCTGATGATGGCATCCACCATCCGCGCCCATTATGAAGAATATGACGGCTTCGTGCTCACCCACGGAACCGATACCATGGCCTATACTGCGGCGGCCCTGAGCTATCTTATTCAGGGCAGTCCCAAGCCCATCATCCTCACCGGCGCTCAAAAGCCCATCGGCTTTGAGTCTACGGACTCCAAGATCAACCTGCTGGACGCCTTCCGCTGCGCAACAGAGGATCTGCCCGGTGTATCCATTGTCTTTAATAACAAGGTCATTCCCGGCACTCGGGCGAAAAAGACCCGCTCCAAGAGCTTTCAGGCCTTTTCCAGCATCAACTATCCCGATCTCGGTGTGCTGCGGGACGGGCGGCTGTTGCGCTATATCCGGCCGGAGTGCGGGAGTGAGCTGGTGTTTTACAGCAAGCTTGATACAAAGGTGGCTCTTTTGAAGCTGACCCCGGGGATGGACCGGGGCGTTGCGGACTATCTTTTGGAGCGCAGCGACGCTCTCATCATCGAAAGCTTCGGCGTAGGCGGTCTTCCTGAAGAGGGGGGCTTTTACGAGTGCGTGGGAGAGTGGATGGCGAAGGGCCGCTTCATCGTGCTGACCACGCAGGTGGAAAACGAGGGCAGCGACCTTGGGGTGTATCTTGTGGGCCACCGGCTCAAGCGGGACCTCCGGGTGCTGGAGGCCTATGATATGACCACCGAGGCAGTGGTGGCCAAAATGATGTGGATCTTGGGACAGACGAAGGATAAGGCTGAGGTGGAGCGGCTGTTCTACACCCCGGTTGCGAAGGATATCCTTTGGGAGGAGCAGACATGAAAAAGTTTTGGGAAGAGCTGGAAGCGATAGGGGCAATGCTGATCGCAGCCTGCAGTGTTTTGGTGATGATACCCGGGATCATGGTGGCGGTTGTCGGCCATGAAGCGGGGATGCTGGTGAGCATTTTGCTTCTTTTGGCGGTGAATCCTTTCTTCTTCATGTTCCTTGGCATGTATGGGGCGAAGAAAGGCCTTCAGGCAGGCATCAAAGGCATTATTTTTTCCGGCGCAGCCTTTGCCTTTGGCGCTCTTGCGGCGCTGCAGATGAGCGGTGAATTTATCGAGAAATACACGGCGGTATACATGGTCATTGGATTTGCTGCCATGGGGATCACTCTTTTGATTCGGAGAAAAAAGGAACAATAAAAATCTCCCCCTCTTTCGAGGGGGAGGCAGCGCGTCAAAAAAGCCCCGCAGGTTTTTCGACAGTCTCTCTCCCCCTCTTTTGAGGGGGAGGAAAGTCAAAGCTGGGAGAATACTTCTCCGATGGGGTCGCGGATGACGAGATCTGCCGCGAGGTCCCGGGCCACGGGAGATTTATTGATGAGCACCAGCTTGTCGCCCTGATAATAGTTGATGAGGCCTGCCGCCGGGTAGACATTGAGAGATGTGCCGCCGATGATGAGCAGATCCGCCTCGGAGATGGCCTTCACGGCGTTTTGGATGGTATTCTGATCCAGACCCTCTTCATAGAGCACCACATCGGGCTTCACCGTGCCGCCGCAGCTGCAGCGGGGCACGCCGGGGGTGTGGAGCATGAAGGCAAAATCATGGAATTTCCCGCAGCGTTCGCAGTAGTTGCGGTGGACGCTGCCGTGAAGCTCATAGACGGTTTTGCTGCCTGCCATCTGGTGCAGACCGTCGATGTTCTGGGTGATGACGGCCCGGAGCTTTCCCTCCCGCTCCCACTGGGCAAGCTTCAGATGGGCGGCGTTGGGCTTTGCCTCGGGGCAGAGCATTTTGGCGTGGTAGAAGCGGAAAAACTCCCCGGGATTCACCTCATAGAAGGTGTGGCTGAGAATGGTTTCCGGAGGATACTTCCACTCCTGATGATAGAGGCCGCCGGTGGAGCGGAAATCGGGAATACCCGATTCTGTACTGACGCCGGCGCCGCCGAAGAAGACGATGTTGCGGCTGTCGGCAAGGAATTCTTTCAGCTTTGCGAGCTCTTTTGACATGAAAACACCTCCCAAGGAGTCATACTATGAATATTCAGATCTTTGGAAACTCCAAGTCCTTCGACACAAAGAAGGCAGAGCGCTGGTTCAAGGAGCGGCGCATCAAGTATCAGTATATCGACCTGCCCTCAAAAGGATTATCCCCCAGAGAGTACCTCGCCGTCAAGCAGAAAGTGGGCTTTGAGGCGCTGGTGAATACAAAGTGCAGAGCCTATGAGGACCTCTACATGGCGTATATCACCCCTGCGGCTCAGGAGGAGAAGCTGCTGGAAAACCCTGTGCTCTTCAACGCGCCCATCGTGCGCAACGGAAAAGAAGCCACGGTGGGGTATTGTCCGGAAGTTTGGGCAAAATGGGAGTAAACACTCCGGCGTGAGGAAGGAGGGGAAGCCTTGATCGCGTTTGCAAGGCAGCTTGTGCGCCGGTATCTGCGCCACCGTGTGGGGACGCAGGCGGCGGCACTGGCCTTCTATCTGCTGTTCATGATCTTTCCCCTGATGATCTTTCTCAGCGCCCTGCTGGGTCTTTTGCAGCTGGATGTAACGGCTATCCTCTCGGCGCTGGACGGGGTCGTTCCCCGGGAGGCGGTGGAGATCATCGGCGTGTATCTCCAGCATGTGCAAAGTCATCCCAGCACCTCTTTGGCGACCTTTGGACTGGTGTTTTCCCTGTGGTTTCCTACCCGGGCCGCCAACACACTGCTGCGCTCCGTGCGCACGGCCTATCACCTCGGCCCCCCAAAGGGGGCAGTGAGCCATGGACTCAAAAGCCTTTTGTACACGGTGCTTCTTATGGCTACCATGACGGTGACGCTGGCGGTGTTTTCTGTTTCTGACCGTGTGCTTGACTGGGCGAGGCTGCACCTGAACGCCCCGGAAGCGGCGGCGCGGCTGTGGGAGTATCTGCGCTTCCCTGTGGCGGGAGCGGCAGGCTTTTTTGCCCTGTGGGCGCTGTATGCGCTGGCCCAGGACCAGCGGGTAAAATGGCGCTGCCTCTGGCCGGGAACGGTGTTTGCCCTTGTGGGCTGGCTGGCCATCTCATGGGGCTACAGCCTGTATGTGGAGAATTTTGCCGACTATCCGGCGCTGTACGGCTCCATCGGCACGGTGATCGTGGTGCTGATCTGGCTGAACCTGACGGCGGTGATCCTGATCCTGGGGGCGGAGGTCAACGGCATTGTAATGAACCGGGGAAAGAGAGAAGCCTCACCCCGAAGAGAAAGAGAAAGTGAGGACACAATATGATCAGTGGAAAAACTGCCTGCAGCGAGGCGATTATGGGCGTTGCAAAGGAGATGTGCCTTGCCGCCATCACGGCGCCCAAGGCCTGCGGCAAGGACTCTGTTGCCTGCGGCATTCTGACGGGTGAGGAGATCGCGGCGCTGGCAAAGGAGATGCGCCGCATGGAGGATGAGATCGAGGGCTGCCGCCCTATCTTCTATCGGGACGCCGCTCAGATCGAGCAGTGCGAGGCCGTGGTGCTCATTGGCGCTCTCCATCAGGCCCGGGGCGTATATCCCTGCGGCCTTTGTGGTAACGGCACCTGCGCCAGTATGGCGAAAACGCCGGGGCAGCACTGCGCCTTTGACGATATCGACCTTGGCATCGCCCTTGGCAGCGCCGCTTCCGTGGCGGCGGATCACCGGGCGGATAACCGCATTTTCTATACCGCGGGCGTTGCGGCCATGAACCTCAAGCTCCTTGGAGAGCAGGTAGGCACCATCGTGGCCATCCCCGTGTCCGCCACCAACCGCAATATTTTCTTCTTCGGACGGTAAGAACAGAAAGGATCTGACGACAATGGATGAAAAGCTTTTGGAATATGCCCGGCTGCTGGTGCGGGTGGGTCTGAATGTGCAAAAGGGCCAGCGCCTTGTGATCTCCTCTCCCGTGGAGTGCGCATGGTTTGCCCGGATGTGCGCGAAGGAAGCCTATGACATCGGCTGCAAAGAGGTGGTCATGAACTGGCATGATGACGCCATGGCCCGCATGAAGTATCTGCAGGCCGACGAGGCTATTTTTGATGAAGTGGCCCTCTGGCGGCGTCACTTCTTCAACGATTATGCCCTGGAGGGTGCGGCATATCTTGCCATCTCCGCTTCCGACCCCGAGAACTTCAAGGGCGTGGACACGGGGCGCATCATCCGCGCCCAGCAGGCAAGCGGCAAGGCTCTCAAGGACTTTGACCGGCTGCAGATGTGCGGCGGCTTCCCCTGGTGCATCGCCTCTATCCCCATTCCCAGCTGGGCAAAGACGGTCTTCCCCGAGGCAGGGGAGGACGAGGCCATGGCGCAGCTCTGGGACGCCATCTTCAAGGCCGTGCGCATCACCGGCGACGGCAAGGCCGTGGAGCGCTGGGAGGAGCATCTGGCAAATCTCCGTGAGCGTCTGGAGAAGCTCAATGCCATGAAGCTCAAGTCCCTGCACTATACCAATTCCCTCGGCACCGATCTCACTGTGGAGCTGCCCGAGGGACATATCTGGGAGGCCGGAAACGACGTGACCCTCTCCGGTCAGGAGTATATCGCCAACATCCCCACGGAGGAGATCTTCACCGCCCCCCTGAAAACCGGTGTCAACGGCGTGGTGTACTCCGCCATGCCTTTGGTGAATGACGGCGCTATCATTGATAAGTTCCGCTTCGTGGTGAAGGACGGAAAGATCGTGGAGTGCACCGCCGAAAAGGGGGAGACGGAGCTCAAGGGCGCCATCAGCGTGGACGAGGGCGCAAGCTACTTCGGCGAGGTGGCGCTGGTGCCCTATGACAGCCCCATCTCCAACCAGAAGATCCTCTTCTATAACACCCTCTTTGATGAAAACGCCGCCTGCCATATCGCATTCGGCGAGGCCTATCCCTGCATCGAGGGCGGCCAGAAGATGACCAAGGAGGAGCTGAAGGCTCACGGCCTCAACGACTCCATCACCCATGTGGACTTTATGATCGGCACGGCGGATCTGAAGATCGTGGGTCTTACCGCCGACGGACAGGAAGTGGATATCTTTGTGGACGGCAATTTTGCCATTTGAGGAAGGTCTATGTATTCGTTACGGAAAAACAGTGAAGAGGTTCTCATCTGCGACGGAGCCCGGGTGGTGGGCGACGTGGAGCTGGGAAAAGGCGTGAGCGTGTGGTACAACGCCGTCATCCGGGGGGACAAGGGTCCCATCCGCATAGGCGAGGACACCAACGTGCAGGACTGCGTGGTGATGCATAACCGCACCACCGTAGGCCGGGGCTGCACGTTGGGCCACAGCGCCATCGTTCACGGCTGCACCATCGGGGATAATTGCCTGATCGGCATGGGAGCCGTGGTGCTGGATGGGGCGAAGATCGGCGACAACTGTCTGGTAGGAGCCGGAAGTCTTGTCACCGGCAAGATGGACGCCCCGGCAGGCTCCATGATCCTCGGCAGCCCCGCGAAGGTGGTGCGGGCGCTGACAGAGGAGGAAATTGAGGACATTCGGGAGTCCAGACGGGAATATCTGGAGCTGGCGGAGGCCTGCAGGGCTGCAAAATGAAAGGCGAACCATGAATCTGAGCAAGGAAAACGTAAAGAACTGGTTGATCGTGCTGTGCGGCGGCGCGGCATTTTACGCCGGCGTACAGCATCTGGATGTACTGTGGGAGGCGCTGCGCGCCCTGCTGGGGGTGTTTGCACCCTTTTTGCTGGGTGGGGCCATCGCCTTTGTGCTGAATGTGCCCATGCGTTCCATTGAGCGGCATGTATTCCCCAAAGAAAAGCAAATGGACCGCCTGCGGCGGCCTCTGGCGCTGATCTTCTCCTTACTGGCGGTGATCGGCGTTTTGGTGGTGGCGCTGTACGTCATCATCCCCGGGGTGAAGGAGGCTGTGGTGACGGCGGCAGCCCAGCTGCCTGACGCGGTAGACCGCCTTTTTGGAAAGCTCCAGGGTCTGGAGGCATATCTGCCTGAGGCCGGCGCCCTTTTGCAGGAGCTGCAGCTGGACTGGAGGAGCATCGCCGAAAATTTGATGGACACTGCCAAAAACTGGGCGGCAGGCCTTGTTTCCACCGGCGGGGGACTCATCGGCGGAGCTGTGAGTGCGGTAAGCACCTTTATCATCGGGTTTATTTTTTCCATCTACATCCTTTTGCAAAAAGAAAAGCTGAGCCGGCAGGGAAAGCAGGTGCTCTATGCCCTGGTGCGCGAGGAGCGTGCTGACCGGACGGTGGAGATCTTGCGCCTTGCGGAAAGGACCTTTTCCAGCTTTCTCTCCGGCCAGTGTCTGGAGGCGGTGATCCTTGGCTGTATTTTTGTCATCGCCATGACACTTTTGAAAATGCCCTACGCTCTGCTGGTGGGCGTGCTGATCTCCCTGACTTCCCTGATCCCCATTGTGGGGGCTTTCATCGGCTGCGCCGTGGGCGCGCTGCTCATTGCCCTGACAGATCCCGTGCAGGCGGTGGTGTTTGTGGTGGTGTTCCTTGTGCTGCAGCAGGTCGAGGGAAATCTCATCTATCCTCATGTGGTGGGGTCCTCTGTGGGCCTTCCCTCCATCTGGGTATTGGCGGCGGTGAGTGTGGGCGGAAAGCTCATGGGCGTTGCGGGTATGCTGCTGTTCATCCCCTTGTGTTCCGTGGCCTACGCCCTCTTCCGGGACTATGTGAAAAAGCGTTTGAAAGAGAAAAAGGTCCCCCGCAGCAAGTGGCTTTGACAGGGGAAAGAAACTGTGCTATGATATGTGCCGGGTTGTAAAACTCGGCACTTTCATATCTGCGCCTGTGATGGAATTGGTAGACATGCGAGATTTAGGTTCTCGTGCTTTCAGCGTGTGGGTTCGAGTCCCTTCAGGCGCACCAGCTCAGAAAAAGCCCTAAGGCGATGAAAAGGCCTTAGGGCCTTTTCATACGCCGGACGTGCTTTTTCTTCGCTTTCGTCTCACAAACGCTCCGCTGGTTTGCGA
>JAFQRI010000044.1 GCA_017410185.1 Oscillibacter sp.
GCGCTACAGCAAGCTGCAATCTTTCTCCATGAAAAGGCTATGCCTTTTCATGGAAAATCAGCAGAGCTTTGCGCCGGCGGGGATGGCGTCATCCACCATGATGAGGTTCAGCTTCTCCTCACCCTTCTCGGTGTGGACGGCGGAGAGCAGCATGCCGCAGCTCTCCTGGCCCATCATCTTTCTGGGAGGCAGGTTCACGATGGCAACCAGCGTCTTGCCGATGAGCTGCTCAGGCTCATAGTAGGCATGGATACCGGAGAGGATCTGACGGTCAACGCCGGTGCCGTCATCCAGAGTGAACTTGAGGAGCTTGGCGCTCTTCTTCACGGCCTCGCAGGCCTTCACCTTCACGGCGCGGAAATCGCTCTTGCAGAAGGTGTCAAAGTCCACATTCTCCTCGGCGTAGGGCTCGATCTCGATGGGAGGCAGCAGGGCCTTCCTGGCCTCGGCCTCAGCCTCGGCAAGCTCAGCGAGGGCCTTCTCCGCGTCGATACGGGGGAAGAGGTTCTCACCCTTGGTAACGGTGACATCCTCAGGCAGCTTGCCCCAGATGGCAGCACTCTCCCAGGTCTGAACGCTCTCAGCGGCGCCGATCTGAGCAAAAAGCTTGTCCATGCTCTCGGGCATGAAGGGGATGAGCAGAATGGCACAGATCCGGGTGGCCTCCAGCAGGTTATAGAGGACGTGGGCAAGGCGGGCCCCATTGGCCTCCATATCCTTGGCAAGAGCCCAGGGAGCAGTCTCGTCGATATACTTGTTGGCCCGCTGGATCACCTTGAAGACCTCTGCCAGAGCGGTGTGGGGAGCGTAGACCTCCATAGATGCCTCATAGGCACCGCGGAGCTTCTCAGCCATGGCCTTGAGGTCGGCGTCACAGTCCATAGGGGCCACAGGAGCGGCACAGCCGGAGGGCAGGGTGCCACCGAAATACTTACCCACCATGGCAGTGGTGCGGCTGACGAGGTTGCCAAGGTCATTGGCCAGATCCACGTTGATGGTGTTGATCAGAGCCTCGTTGGAGAAGTTGCCGTCAGAGCCGAAGGGGAAGGTGCGCAGCAGGAAGAAGCGCAGGGCGTCTACGCCGAACTTCTCAGCCAGAATATAGGGATCCACCACATTGCCCTTGGACTTGGACATCTTGCCGCCGTCCAGCAGCAGCCAGCCGTGGCCGAAGACGTTTTTGGGAAGGGGCAGCTCCATGCTCATGAGCATAGCGGGCCAGATAATGGAGTGGAAACGGACGATCTCCTTGCCGACGATGTTGGTGCCGGGCCACCAGCCCTTGTCAAAATCGTCATACTTGTCGTTCATAAAGCCGAGGGCGGTGACGTAGTTAAAGAGGGCATCCACCCAGACATAGACCACGTGCTTGGGATCGAAATCCACAGGCACGCCCCAGGTGAAGGAGGTGCGGGAAACGCACAAATCCTCAAGGCCGGGATCGATGAAGTTCTTCACCATCTCGTTCACGCGGCTGCGGGGCTGGAGGAAGTCGGTATTCACCAGCAGGTCGCGGATGCGGTCGGCGTACTTGGAGAGCTTGAAGAAGTAGGCCTCCTCCTCAGCGTCCACCACGGGGCGGCCGCAGTCGGGGCAGCAGCCGTCCTTGAGCTGGCTTTCAGTCCAGAAGGACTCGCAGGGGGTGCAGTACTTGCCCTTGTAGGCACCCTTGTAGATGTCGCCCTTGTCGTACATCTTCTTGAAGATCTTCTGGATGGACTCCACATGATAATCATCAGTGGTGCGGATGAAACGGTCATTGGAGATGTTCATCAGCTTCCACAGATCCTTGACGCCCCGCTCGCCCTCAACGATGCGGTCTACAAACTCCTGGGGAGAGACGCCGGCTTCGTTGGCCTTGCTTTCGATCTTCTGGCCGTGCTCATCGGTGCCGGTGAGGAACATGACGTCAAAGCCGTGGAGGCGCTTATAGCGGGCAATGGCGTCGGTGGCCACGGTGCAGTAGGTGTGACCGATGTGCAGCTTGTCAGAGGGGTAGTAGATCGGGGTCGTGATAAAAAACTTTTCCATGGATGTTTGTTCTCCTTTTCACGGCTCCGCCGAATGAAAGCAGAGCCGGTATTTAACCATTGTATTATAATCGAAATTTTTACAAATTACAACCATTGCTTGCGCAGCGGTGATCTTGCCAACAGAAATCTTCATGCCCCACCCATATCGTTCTCTGTTCCCGAATGGCTGCCAAAAATCAGCGCAACTTTTTACCATTGTTGCGCAAATTTAACCATTTCTTTTTCTCCCATCCCATTGTATAATGGCACGACTGTTGTTCATTTGTACAAGGAAAGAGAGGAAAAGGTTATGAACAAGAAAAAGCTGTCTTTGACTGCCAAGATCTCCATTGCTCTGGTGCTTGGCGTTCTGGCGGGTCTTGCTCTGCAGGGTCACGCCAGCATTGCTGTAACCTACATCAAGCCCCTTGGCACGGTTTATCTGAACCTCATCAAGATGGTGGTGGTTCCCGTGGTGCTGCTGAGCATCATGCAGGGCATCGTTTCCCTGCAGGATGTGCGTAAGGTGGGCTCCATCGGTGTAAAAACCGTGGCCTTCTATCTTTGCACCACCGCTTTGGCTGTCACCCTGGGCCTGTTCTTTGCCAACATTCTCAATGTGGGCGGCGGCTATGTCATCGCCACCGAGGGCCTGAGCTATGAAGCCAAGGAAGCCCCCAGCTTCATCACTACGCTGGTAAATATCTTCCCCTCCAACTTCTTCCAGCCCCTGGTGGATGCCAACATGCTGCAGGTCATCGTCATCGCCCTGCTCTTTGGCTTTGGCATCATTCTGGCAGGGGAGAAGGGCAAAGCCGCTCAGGAAGTGGTGGACAGCTTTGCCGAAGTGAGCTTCAAGGTCATGGGCATGATCATCCAGCTCTCTGCCATCGGTGTCTTTGCTTTGATCTGCCCTGTGGTGGCTGAAAACGGCCCTGCCGTACTGCTGCCCCTGCTCAAGGTCATTCTTGTTGCCTATGTTGCCTACATCTGCCACATGGTGGCCGTGTATTCCATGGCTGTCAGAAGCTTTGCTGGCATGAGCCCCATCACCTTCTTCAAGGGCATGAGCCGCCCCATTATCTTCGCCTTCTCCAGCGCCTCCAGCGTGGGCACCCTGCCCTTCAATATGGAAGCCACCCAGAAGCTGGGCGCCCGCAAGTCCATCGCCAGCTTCGTTCTGCCTCTGGGCGCCACCATCAACATGGACGGCACCGCCATCTATCAGGGTGTCTGCGCCATCTTTATCGCCCAGATCTTCGGCATTGACCTCAACCTCAGCCAGCAGATCAGCATCATCCTCACCGCTACCCTCGCTTCTATCGGCACTGCCGGCGTGCCCGGCTCCGGCATGATCATGCTGACCATGGTGCTCCAGAGCGTGGGCCTGCCTGTGGAAGGCATTGCTCTGGTGGCCGGTATCGACCGCATTCTGGACATGGGCCGCACCGTTGTTAACATCACCGGCGATGCCGCCTGCACCATCGTAGTGGACGCCTGGGAAAAGAAGCGGGAAGCTAAGAAACACTGATTCCTTTTCAAAAGGGCGGCAAAAGCCGCCCTTTTATCTTGTATTCTCTGGAAAAGCATGCTAAAATAAGGCAGAATGTTCCAGAAAAATTATCTTTCCACAAAGGAGACTTTGATATGGCACTGACTAATTTTGATCAGATCGTTGAGCGGGCCAAGCAATCCTTCCGTCCCCAGCGCGTGGTGATCGCCGGTGCAGATTGTGAAAACATCCTCCTGGGCACTTTCGCGGCACAGGATGCCGGTTTCGCCACTCCCGTTCTGGTTGGCGAGCCCAACAAGATCCTGCCCATGCTGGAGCGTCTGGGCCTGAAGGATAAGCCCTATCGTCTGGTCCCCACCCCTCCCGGAGGCCATGTGGCACAGGCCGCCATTGACCTTATCAACGCCGGTGAGGGCGATGTTCTCATGCGCGGCAACACCCAGACCCGTGACTTCCTGATGCCTCTGCTGGAGAAGAAAAATGGCCTGCGCACCGAAAAGCGGCTGACCCACATCGACCTTGTGAGCATGCCCGAATATCCCAAGCTCATCGCCATCGGTGACGTTACCGTTACCATCGAGCCCAACCTCCAGCAGAAGAAAGAGATCATCAAGGACATGGCTGAAATGCTCCAGAGCGTCGGCTATGACACCCCCAACATCGCGCTGCTGTCCATGGTGGAGCAGGTCAGCTTCCACATGAAGGATACTGTTGAGGCCCAGCGCCTTGTGATGGAGCATCACCAGCGTCCCATCGCCGACTGCAACCTTGTTGGCCCCATTGCCTACGACCTGATCCTCTCCAAGGATGCCGCCCGTTTGAAAAACTATGACTGCGAGCTTTGCGGCGAGTTCGACGGCATCGTGGCCCCCAGCCTGCTGGCTGCCAACCTCATCGTCAAGTGCTGGCAGATGCATGCCCACGCCCGCACCTGCGGTGTTGTCATCGGCGCCAAGGTGCCTGTGGCCCTCACCTCCCGCAGCGATGATCAGGACGTTGCCTTCCTGTCTCTTGCCTTCTGCGCCGCTCTGGGGCAGAAATAAGCAAAAAATCAAAACCACGCGTAAAACGCGTGGTTTGATCAAGCCCTAAAAGGGCTTATTACCAGCTGCATCTCAAGATGCCTGAATGGGTTCGCCAATCGCATAGTCTTTCACAGGCCGCCGCTAAAGCGGCCTGTGTTTTTATGCCTTGGGATTCTTATCACCCGTAAACGGGTCGACGAACTCTTTCAGTCCTA
>JAFQRI010000045.1 GCA_017410185.1 Oscillibacter sp.
AAGCTCGGCGACCTCCAGAACATGGGCCGCGAGTGCTATGAGGCCTTTGAGTCGGCCACGGACGCAACCGCCGCGCGCCGGATTGGGAAGCTGCGCAGCGAGTACATCCGGCTCTACGGCGCAGTGATAGACCTGCGGGCAAACGCCCAGAACGACCGTGAATTTCAGCAGATCGACGAACTGCTGACGATTCTGGAAAGGTACAGCGAAAAGGCGCACCAGACGGTGGGCTACACCTACGCCCCGCTGGATCAGCTGTATGCGCTGGACAAAAGCTGAGAAAGGAGTCTTTGCCCATGAAAACCGTTCCCTTCCCCAGAAAACCGACCGCAAAGCAGACCCCCTATTACCGCAGAAACACCAAACGCTGCAATCAGGAGGCCCGGATCAAACGCTGCAAGACTGAAATCAATGAAAATGGAGGCAGAAAGGCATGTTAAACAAACTGATTATGATGGGCCGTCTGGTGGCCGATCCAGAAATGAAGACCTTTGGCGACGCTGCCGTGTGCAAGTTCCGAATCGCCTGTGACCGTGATTTTACGAAAAAGGGCGAGGAGAAAAAGGCTGATTTCATCAGCGTTGAGGCATGGCGCGGCACCGCCGAGTTCATCGGCAAGTGGTTTACCAAGGGGCGCACCATCGTTCTGGTAGGACGCATTCAGGAAAACAAGTGGAAGGACCGCGACGGCAATCCCCGCACCGAGCATATCATGGTTGCCGAAAACGCCTATTTCGGCGACTCCGCAAAGAAGGATGATGAAAACGGCGGCGGCGACGGCTATCCCTATGGCTTCACCCCTGATTTCGGGGATGACGGCGGCCTGCCCGACGGCTTTACGCCTGACTTTGGCGATGGCGGAAGCTGGCCGCAGTAAAACCCCGGTGAAATCCAAAAACGGCAGGGGCGGATCATATTCCGCCCCTGCCACGGACAAAGAGGTATGTGTATGCTGACAGAACGAGAACAGGATCGCATCCGTGCGCTCAACCGAAAAAACAGGTATGGCATTACCCTTGCGGAGGTAAAACTTCTTTTTGAACGCCATCAGGCTGCCCGGAAACGTGGAGACTCACATGAGATGGAGAAAATCGAATACCGGCTGACGGATATCAACTTTCATTATGAATGTGGGTTACTCAGTTCAGGACAGTATGACAAAATCACGGAAGTAATTAAAAACTGGTAGAAATACCTCAATTGAAATTACTGGGAGGAAAACTATGATACCAAAAGTGACACAGGAGGGCCCGAATATCATGGAACAATACTGGTGTTCCAGCTGCGGCAGAGGGCTTATGTCCCGCAGGCAGCATGACGGCGCATCCGGCTGGAGTTTCTGCCCCGGCTGCGGGGAAGAAATCGAGTGGGATAAGGCCCAGCAGGTAAAGTGGGAGCCTATGGACTGCGATACCTGCGGCCGTCCCATGATCCGTGAGCTGGACGGGCACATGATCTCCACCGGCTCCTATGTGGGCACCACCACCTGCCGATCCTGTATGGCGGAATGGTGCGGCTTCACCAACTGCCTGGGCTGTGAGCGCGGCTCATACCCCGACTGCAAATGGCAATACTTAAAGCGCCGCTATGTGCCGGAGGGAGCGGAGGCCGCTATGGCCTGCTATTTCAGCTATCTCGACGGGCTGAGAAAATCCGGCAGCACCAATATGCTGGGAGCCGTGCCCTACCTGCAGCAGGTGTTCCCCTCTCTGGCAGAGGAAGAAAAGGCAAATGCCGTTTTGCTTGCATGGATCGAGCAGAAAAGAAAGGGGAGGTAAGCGTGCGAAAGGCATTCCGGAAAATCGAGGATGTGCTGGATTCGCAACTGCTGGCATCCCTCTCCGGCTCCAAACCCACACGGCAAAAGACGGACAGGGTGTTGAGATCCACCAAACTGGAGGACCTGGTCTATGCCGACCTCCACAGGGACGATACAGACGGACAACAACTTGAGGCGGAGTGCGGGACAAAGCTTTCGACTTTCCCGGCGCTTTCCGAGGATGTTTTCCAGTCCTTTTACGCTCTGTCTGCCCGGAAAAACGCGCCGGACACCCTCTCCGTCACCGCGCGGAAGTTCAACCGGCACATTCTGGAGCAGATGACCGGCAGCGATGAATACGCCACCATTAAGGCGGTTTGCGAGGGGCGGGAGGTACCTGCCTACGAGGCCGCCTGGGGATTTTTGAAAGAGATCGCCGGCAATCTCGACGACTTGATGAAGCAGGCCGGCGGAGACGGCAATGCCATGGAGGTGCTGGAGAAACTGGAGCAACGCTGTGAGCAGCTTGCCGACGCGCTCCGGCAGGACATGGCCGCCCGGGGCGACCTGTCCCAGTCCAACGAAACGCTGGATAAGCATATTCTGGATACCGCCAATGCACTGGAGAGCAAGCAGCGCCAGTGCATAGCTGTGGACCGTATGATTTCGGATAACCTGCAGCGCAGCCGTGAGCAGATCGCGGCTGTGGTGGCCGCAGCGGTCAGCGCCGCGGCGGAAAAGGCTCTCAACACCGAGCAGATGCTCTCCATGTGGGGCGGCAGCGGTGATGATCCTCAGAAAACCGAGCTTAACCGCAGCATTCTGGACCGCGTCCGGGGCAGCGCAGCCATGAAGGATGTCGCCCGTCAGCTGGGCAACCTTCACGCTCTGCTCCATAAGGTGCGGAAAAACAACTTTGTTTATGGGCGAGGGGAGAAGTACAGTCTGGAACTGGGCAACGACCTGTCCAAGGTGTTGACCTCCGAGTTTGCCATGCTGGCGCACCCGGCCTCCACGCCCCTTTTCCTCCAAAAGTACCAGCGCAAGGGACTCAAGCAGTACCGGCGCAGGGAGCGCACGGCCAAGGGCCGGGGCGACTTCATCATCTGCCTTGACGAATCCGGCTCCACCCGGGGCGAAAAATCCGCATGGGGCAAGGCACTATCCTTTGTCTTGCTGACCATCGCCGCAAAGGAAAAGCGGCGTTTGGCGCTGATCCATTTCTCCGGGGAGGATAAATGCCGCACGGACCTCTTTCTTCCCGGCGAATACGGTCCGGAGGAGATGATGGACGCTGCTGAGGTTTTTCTCGGTGGAGGCACGGACTATGAAACACCCCTGCGGCAGAGTCTCGCGCTCATGGAGCAGAAAGAGTTTTCCAAAGCAGACATCCTCTTTATCACCGACGGCGAGTGCGCTCTGGGCGAGGCATTTGCCGACGAGTTCAAAACCAAACAGGCAGCTATGGGATTTACCGTTACAGGTATCCTTCTGGATAAGGGCGGATCGTCTTTATCCTTCAGCCTGGAGCCATTCTGC
This sequence comes from Oscillibacter sp., assembly GCA_017410185.1. Taxonomy (GTDB): domain Bacteria; phylum Bacillota; class Clostridia; order Oscillospirales; family Oscillospiraceae; genus Oscillibacter. Next base: position 3,299 of record JAFQRI010000045.1, read on the forward strand.
GACGCCGTCTACCGCACCAGCGAGCTGACCGGCGATGAGATCGCAGAGCAGATCCTCACCGACAGGGTCTGACACACAGGAAGAAGCAAGTTCCAATACCCGGCGCCCGTCACAGCCATTGCGCGTGTGACGGGCGCTCTTCATTAGAATAAAGGGCCAGGCGGCTGTATCCATCGTGGCAGAAAAACAGGCCTGCCATATCCGGCAGACCTGTCAGCTTTACTATGATGGGAAGCAAGAGAAAGGGCTTTAGATATACTCCAGAGGCAGGGCAACCAAATTTTCTCTCAGATACATCTTTTTGTCATACAGGCAGATGATAACGCCCATGCCCCGTTTCTTATCCGGGATACCGTCCAGAACATCAAACTCCGAGGCCATATCCGCTTTGGGTGAAGCGGAGAGTTTAATTTCAATGGGATACAGAATACCATCCTCCTGAAGGATCAGATCAATTTCTCCATCGACTTCCACTTCTTCTCCGTTTTCTTTCCGTTTCTTCTTGTCCTTGCCATTATAATAGAAAACATTAAAGTCATATTCTATTCCTTCGTTGGAATAGGATTTCAAGATTTCGTTGATCACAAAGGTTTCAAACATGGCTCCCGCCATAGCGCCATTTTTCAGTGTTTCCGGGGTCAACCATCTGGTCAGATAGCAGCAAAGGCCGGTATCTCTGAAATACAATTTGGGTGTCCGGATCGCACGATTCAGAACACTCGCCGTATAGGGCTTCAAAATGTAGACAATTCCGCTCTTTTCCAGAATGGAGATCCACTCTTTCACCGTTACCTCAGATACGCCCACTTCAGAAGCAATGTTGGCGTAATTCACCACCTGCCCGGTACGGGCAGCAACACAGGTAAGGAATTTCACAAAGGTCGAGTGGTTTTTGACTTTGATCAGTCTGTTGACATCCCGCTCCAAATAGGTCTTCACATAAGACTGGTAGAAATCGCTCCACTCTTTGCCGGGATTTGCGTACAATTCCGGATAGCTGCCGCGGTGGATCGTTGCCCACAGGTCCTTGCGGTAACTCTTCAGCGCACCGCCGCGTTCATTGATATATTCTTCCGTAGGTACAAAATGCTTGGTAAATGGCACATCATAAATCTCCCGCAGAGAAAGCCCTTCCAGCTCTACGATAGACACTCTTCCTGCCAGAGATTCACTGATCCCCTCCATCAATTGCAGTTTTTGCGAGCCTGTCAGATAGAAGTTGCCATAGCTGTCTGAATTATCCAACAGAATTTTCAGCTTATTGAAAATGGAAGGACACTTCTGCACCTCGTCGATCATTAAAGGGCAGGGATTATTCAGCAAAAAGAGGTTGATGTCCTCTTCCGCCTGTGCCAAAAGCAAATCATCATCGAAAGTGACCTGATTGACATGGCCGAACAGGTGCTTATATAAAGTTGACTTGCCAACCTGTCTGGGGCCGGTCAATAGAATTGCTTTGCTGTTTTTTGATCTGCGCTCCACGACCTGCGCAATATGCCTCTCAATGGAATACATAGGCCGCTCCTTTCTTGACTAATCCAAAGTATAACTTTATTATAGCCGATTTATTCCTGCTGTCAAGGTTATTTTGCCGTATATTACATCATACCCATTCTGCAAAATGCTCTGAATTGCCGCCGGACAATATCCCACCGCTGGGAAGCGGATTTTGGCCGCAGCGCCGTTCATATTGAAATATAGCGTCATGGAGCCTCTTCTTATTTCAGAAACTGGTTGATATTCTGAAATAAGAGGATTATGTCCACCCTACGCAGGGACACTTAATTTTTCAGTCCGCATCATACCCATCGTGAAGGGAGCCCGCCGCGAAGCGGGCCCCCTTCTTATAGGTACGATTACTTTTCCCGATAGGCGCCGGTATAGGCGTACATCTGCGTCAGTCGGTCAATGGCGTCGCTTCTGCGCCGCACAAGGGTACGCCGGGAGAGGCCGGTCTCCTTCTCGATCCGGCTCCACGGCCGCTTTTCAAAATAATACAGCCGCAGAATACCCTGCTCCTCTTTCGTCAGAAATTCCATGTAGAAATTCAGCCTGTCGATCTCCCACTCCAGAGCCTGAAGATCCCTGCGGATCTCCAGAATAACGGCGCTGTTGAGCCGCTGGGCGGTTTCACGGTAGGACATGGCGATGCGCATGGTCTTGTCAGACACGCCGCTGCCCCGGATGCCGCTTTCGTCTTTCGGCCCGGAGAGCGTGATGGCGGCGAGCAGTTCGTCCTCGGTGATCTGGCCGGGATGCTCCAGCTCATAGTGAAGCAGGGCGATTTTCTGGGTGCGCTCGGTATAGGTCTCCAGCAAGCCGGTGATATAGGCTTTGATTTCAGCATTTTCAGTATTCATCATTACGATCCTTTCCAGTCAAGATTGATTTGTTGGTGTTTCGATAAATCCTGACCGGAGGGGACCGGCAGCGCGGTCGCCGCCTGATGGTAAAAGACAGGTGGCCGACCTTGTACTGGCGTGAAAGGCCGGTCGCCCTGCGGGCATTGAGAGAAATGGAATAAGCAGTGTGTCCTGGCTGGTAAACACGGCGGATTCTCTCAATGCGGTGAAAATTGCATTTCCATCGCATAATGACTCCTTTGCTTACACGGCCGGCACACAGGCGGCAGATATCACCCCTTTCATTTCATAGTTCGCGGCAAACACAGCCGCCCTGCCGATATTGCTGTATGAAGTTGAAAATTAGTTTTTGCTTTGATTTTGGTGAAATACATTGCACCTAAAAGACGAAATATGTTGAATTCACCTGCAAGGAGATGTATTGTAAAATACCTTTGAGGTGAATTGCGATGTATGACTTTTCCCGTTCTTTGGGTGACACGGTAAAAAGCACCCGTTATCAGCGCGGCTTGACGCAGAATCAGGTGGCCGATATGGCCGACATTGATGTGCGAACTGTCATGAGCATTGAAAACTACAAGGCCAACCCGCAGATGAAAGTGCTGTATCCGCTGTTCCGCGCGCTCAGGATCGACGCCCGCGCGGTCTTTAACCCGGAAATGGAACGGGAAACGCCCGCATTGCAGCAGCTTTGCCTTCTGATCGGGGATTGCAGCGAAAAAGAGGCGGAGACGCTGATCCCGGTGGTGGAATCCGTGCTGTCCGCGCTGCGCACCAAGGCCGGCATGGACATCTGACAACCGCATATAAACAGAAAGAGCCTGCTTTCCCGTCTGGGAGAAGCAGGCTCCGTGCTTTAAGCATCCGGCTCGTCGCTGAACACCATTTTCAGTTTTACCACATCGATCAGATATTCCTTTTTGCACTTCTGGCAATAAAGTGGGAACTTCACAAGGACTGTGTCCTCATACACCTTTGTCCGTGTCTTGGTCCTGCAAACCGGACAGTGTATCCATTTCGATTCTTCTTCCATCATCTGACACATCACCTCATTTCCGGTGGCAGCGCGGCCTTGTGGTACTGACCTATCTTGTGAATCCCCGTGTGATGTTATCCAAAGCGCCATTTTCTGACTCTGTCAGCCTCACGCGGGCCTTCTGTTACAGCAGACGAAACTGCCCGATCAGCGGCAGGGGCCTCATCTCGCCCCGGTAGGCGCTGATGATGCCGATGACGGCAAAGACCAAAAATACGATGGCCCCCGCGCCCCAGATCCAGAGGAAGAACGCAAGCCGCCAGGAGATGGCCATGAGTATCCAGCTCAACAGGCTGTAAATGACACCGTAAACGGCTTCCAGTAGGAACAGCACCAACCCCTGACCGGTGTGGTGCCGGGCAAAGGGGGACTCTCTCGCCAGTAGCAGGGGGATCAGCACAAGGATGCTGCAATAGGCCAGAATCGCCATGACCTTATTCTCCTGTGCGTCCCGGATGTCCGCCTTCATGGGTGCGCCGGGGACCACAGGCGGGCAGTATAGCGGCCGGCCGGGGTCCTGCTGGGGCAGTTCGGTGGAAGCGCCGCAGGCGGGACAGTTCTTCACAGCCTCGTCCTCCAGCTTGCTTCCGCATTTTCCGCAATATGCCAAGGGATCACCTCCGTCACAGGTTGTTTATGGACCGGACGGAGAGACCTCACTCCGCCTCCACGATCTCGGCGTCGGGGGCGTTCTTCTTGACGCTCTCAATACCGTTCTCGCAGCCAGAGAGCGCCTTGTAGCCCTCGCTGACGGCGATGATCTCGCCGTTGGTGGCCTTGAGGCGGAAACGGTACTCGCCGGCCTTGTCCAGATAGATCTCGAACTTGGGGTGCTTGACTTTCTCAAAGTCCTCCACCGTCTGGTTCTCCACCCCGGCAATGGGGGCGTTTTTCCGCACGCTCTCGATGCCGCCCCGGCAGGACTGCTCGGAATTGTAGACCTCGGAGGTGGCGATGGTCTCGCCGTTGCCCGCCTTCAGGTCAAACTTAGTGCCGGTGGCTGTTTTCTTAATCACGAATTTTCCCATGTTTGAAGCCCTCTTTCTATAATGATTTAATTTAATCTTGTGCCGCACTGGCCACAGAACTTGACGCCGGGCGCCAACTTTGCCCCGCAGCCTGTGCAGAATTTCGGTGTACTGCTCTGTTCCATCGCCAGGGCGGACGCCGTCTGCGCGGCCGCCGCCTCCCGGCATTTGTCGATATCTCGCCTCCACCGCTCCCGGGAGGAGTGGATGGCCCGACCGGCAAAGCACCGGCGAAGGGTCTGGAGGGCGGGAGTGCGTTTTAAGAGCATGGCGTCTTTGATATGCTCCGGCAGGGCCAGCTTGTCCTCGGACAGCAGGATGGTCTCCCGCTGGAAGCCGGCAGCCTCCAACGCCCGGTCAATAATCTGTGCAAACGCCTCCCAGTCTCCCTCAATGTGGTAGAGGTAGGTGGCCGCGGCCTCGTTGTCGGCCAATGCCAGTTCCACCGCCGCCACGCTTTTGTCACTGTCCGGGGCCATGAGCCAGAGGATGGGGAGCGGCTCGGCAGGCGCTTCTTCAGACTGCTCACCTGTCTCCCCGGAGGGGCTTGTCCCGCTTATGATGCTGCCCAGATCCATCCTCTGAAGCATGGCTGTGGGCGATGCCCCACCCTCTGCCTGCTCCGGGGCGGGGATGGCGCCCAGCATCAGGCCTTCGCCGCCGCACAGATCCCGCAGCCATGGGAAGGTGTCCGCCATGCGGCTCCTGCCTGCTTTTTCCTCCAGCGACGAGGCCAGAGGCGGGGCTGTCTGCGCGAGCTTCCCAAAGTCCGCCGCACGGCCCAGAGGCATCAGACTGCCCAAGGCCGCCGACTGCATGGAGCCGAGGGTCGGAGCCAGCTTCTTGTGCCACTCCAGTGTTTGCTCCCGCAAGGCGCGGAGCTTTGCGGTCATTTGCCGGTCCAGCTCGTCCAGATCCCGGCCCATTTTGGAGAGGGTATAATGTTCTCCGGAGGCAAGAGTCACTTCCAGCGTATAGTCCTGTTTGTCCAGCCCGGAGATCCAGCACAGGGGCAGCCGCCGGGCATTCTCATTGGGCGGTAGGATGCACAGGCAGTCCTCATAGAGCCGCACCGCCGCCTCGCCCTGGTGGGAAGACCCGCCCTCCCGGGCGCTGTACCCGCACCGGGCGGCCATCACAGGCTCGCCTTTTACCAGCAGAGCTTCCGCCACCGCATCGTTGTAGGCGTCCGTCAGCTTGTCCGTCAGCCATTGGAGCTGCGGCCCCATGCGGGAGAAGGCCACGCCTCCTCCCGCCGTATCCAGTTCCAGCCGGTATTCCCCGGCCTTGATGGCGCGGATCTCGCCGTACAGGATGGGGAGCTGATGGAAGCGTCCGGCAATGGTCAGGCCG
>JAFQRI010000046.1 GCA_017410185.1 Oscillibacter sp.
AAAACATTTCCCAGGGAATCGTGAATCACCAGATCCGCCTGTCCGTCGTAGGGTGTCGCATCCCGGTTGATCAGCACCAGCCGGTTGCCCCGGTAGTAATTGATCAGGCCGGCGGCCGGATAAACCGTCAGGCTGGTACCCGCCACGATCAGCAGGTCCGCCCCATCGAAGCAGGATGCATTGGGGGGCACCAGCTTGATCTGCACCGGGAAGTTGGTCAGATGGCTTGGAAGCCGGGCAGCAAAATCACCGCTGCACTCTTTGACACCGCCCTCTTCCTTTGCCTTCTTTGCCGCCAGCACCGCAGCCTCATCGTAGGCAGGGGCTTCCCGCTCCTCAAAGAAGATGGCATTCATAGGGCAGGCAGGCAAGCAATCGCCAAGGCCATCACAATAGTCCTCCCGCAGCAGCTTTGCCTTGCCGCCTACGATGCCGATGGCTCCTTCGTGACAGGCATCAGCACAAAGGCCGCATCCGTTGCACTTTTCTTCGTTGATTTGAATGATTCTTCGGATCATGGCAAAATACGCTCCTCTTATATTTTGACTTCATTGTACTCCCATTCCCCAGAATAGTCCTGTTGCTTTTGCACCAATCCGAAAAAGAGCTGCCCCGCCGCCTGTTTCGCTCCTCAGGCAGCGGGGTACTTCATCATTTTTCGATTCTCTGCAGGCAAATCCCGCCCACAGGGCGGACCGTGACCACACGGCAGCTTCCTTTGCCAAGAACGGCTTCCGTTTGCAGCTGAAACGTATCCAGAAGCTCCAGAGGGACAAAAGCCTGCACCGTGCCGCCAAAGCCGCCGCCATGAACACGCACCGCGCCCCTCCCTGCCAGGATCTTCTCGCACAGGGCGATGGACATCGGCAGCTCCTGATGGGTCGCCTGCCCCGCAGGCACCAGATTTTGCAGATACATGGCCGAAGACCGCCCGGACTCCCGCACCAGAGAGAGGAAGGCCTCAAAATCTCCCCCTCGCAGAGCCTCTGCCTCTTCCACTGCCCGCCGGTTTTCGGCAAACACATGAATGGCCCGCAAAGCGGCCCGGTCTCCCGCCGCCTGCCGCACCGCCGGCAACGCGGCAAAGAACTCCTTCTCTGCTACCTCCCGCAGCACTTCCTTCCCAAAGACGCGGCAAACCGCCTTCAGCTCCCGGGTGATAGCAGCATACTCCTGCGTAAGGTCCGCATGATCCGCGCCGGAATCCAAAATACAAAGGGCATAGCCTGCCGCCCTCAGATCCAGCGGGATCTGCTCCACCAAGGGCGTAGTGGGGTCCGCAAAATCAATGGCTACCACGCCGCCAACGGCGGAAGCTGTCTGGTCCATCAGCCCGCTGGGCTTTCCAAAATACACATTTTCCGCATACTGTCCCACCCGAGCGATCTCCACCGGTGTACAGGACCCACCCCAAAACAAATCATTCAAAACCGTGCCCATCAGCACCTCAAACGCAGCAGACGAGGAAAGGCCGCTGCCGGCGGGAACATTGGATACCACATAGACCTCCGCTCCGGCTTCCTGCAGGGGGCAGCCCAGCGCCGCCATCCGGGCAGCTACGCCCCGGATCAGCGCAGCGGTGGTATTCTCCTCCCCTTCTTTGGGCGCAAGCTCCGCAAGGTTCACTTCCACAAGAGGATACCCCTCCGACTGCACGCGGATCATTCCGCTGCGGTTGGGGGTCACCGCAGCAATAAGATCCAGATCCACTGCGGCAGCCAGCACACAGCCGTGCTGATGATCTGTGTGATTTCCGCCCAGCTCCGTGCGCCCGGGAGCGCTGTACACAGCCTCAGGCAGAGCATGAAACATATCCACGAAGGCATCCAGCACCGAGGACACGCGGACGCGGGCAGATCCCAGTGCCTGTGCTCCGTAAAGCTGGGCCAGCGATGCATCGAAAGTCCCCGCTTCCAGCCGTTTCCGCAAAGTTTCCATGCGCAAATCCCCCCTTCTTTTACGATGTTTTTTACAGCCTCAGTCTATCAGTTTCCCTGGGAAATTTCAATGGCTTCCGCCGCCTTGTCCCAGCGGAGAAACTATGGTATAATCCCTGTGATCTCAGAAATTCACAAGGAGACAAGTGATGAGCATTTTAAATGTCGAGCATCTTTCCCACGGGTTTGGCGACCGCGCTATTTTTGAAGATGTTTCCTTCCGCCTTCTGCGGGGAGAACATATCGGCCTTGTAGGAGCCAATGGTGAGGGAAAATCCACCTTTATGAACATCGTCACCGGAAAGCGTCAGCCTGACGAGGGTAAGCTGGAGTGGGCGAAGCATGTCCGCGCGGGATATCTGGACCAGCATGCGGTTTTAGAGCCGGGCATGACCATTCAGGATGCGCTGCGCTCTGCCTTTTCCTGGCTTTTCGAGCTGGAAAGCCGCATGACGGAGATCTGCGACAAGCTGGGGGATGTGGATGAGAACACCATGAATACCCTCATGGAAGAACTCAGCGAGATCCAGGAGCTGCTGGATGCCCACGATTTCTATATGATCGACTCCAAGGTGGAGGAAGTGGCCCGGGCACTGGGCCTGACCGCTCTGGGGCTGGAGCATGATGTTTCCGATCTCAGCGGCGGTCAGCGCACGAAGGTACTGCTTGCAAAGCTGCTGCTGGAAAAGCCAGACATTCTTCTGCTGGACGAGCCCACCAACTATCTGGATGAGGAGCATATCGCGTGGCTCAAGCGCTATCTGCAGGAGTATGAGAGCGCCTTTATCCTCATCTCCCATGATATTCCCTTCCTCAACGATGTAGTGAATCTCATCTACCACATGGAAAACCGCAAGCTTACCCGGTATGTGGGCAATTATGACAAGTTTCAAGAAGTCTATGCCGTCCAAAAGGCTCAGCTGGAGGCCGCTTACCGCCGCCAGCAGCAGGAGATCAGCGAGCTGCAGGACTTTGTCAACCGCAATAAGGCCCGTGTTGCCACCCGCAACATGGCCATGTCCCGCCAGAAGAAGCTGGATAAGATGGAGCGCATCGAGCTGGCTGCGGAACGGCCCAAGCCCGAGTTCAACTTCAAAGTGGGCCGCACTCCCGGAAAGTACATTTTTGAGACAAAGGGTCTGGTCATCGGTTACGACTCCCCCCTTTCCCGCCCGCTGGATCTCACCATGGAACGGGGGCAAAAAATCGCTCTGGTGGGTGCCAACGGCATCGGAAAGACCACGCTGCTTAAAAGTATTCTCGGTCTGATCCCGGCGCTGGAGGGCAGTGTGGAGCTGGGGGACAACCTGCAGATCGGTTACTTTGAGCAGGAAGGCTCCTACGACAACACTTCCACCTGTATCGACGAGCTGTGGCAGGAATTTCCCGCCTTTTCCCAGTTTGAGGTGCGCGCCGCCCTTGCAAAATGCGGCCTGACCACCAAGCACATCGAAAGTCAGGTGCGTGTTCTCTCCGGCGGCGAGCAGGCCAAGGTGCGCCTTTGCAAGCTCATCAACCGGGAGAGCAACATATTGCTGCTGGACGAGCCCACCAACCATCTGGATGTGGACGCAAAAGAAGAACTCAAACGGGCCCTGCAGGCATACAAGGGTTCCATTCTGCTGATCTGTCACGAGCCGGACTTTTATCGGGACATTGTTTCTGCCGTCTGGAACTGCGCCGAGTGGACCACCAAGCTTCTGTGAGCACAAAAAAGGTACTCCGCGGATCGCGGAGTACCTTTTTTTGACTGAATTTTCAGGAGAACAGAGGCTTGAGAGCTGCGGCCAGAACATCCTTCTGGGCCTGCGCCTCCTCCAGATCCTTGCCCAGCGTGGTGAAATAGGTCTTGATCTTGGGCTCAGTGCCGGAGGGACGGACGATGACGGTAGCGCCGCCGTCCAGACCATAGACCAGAACGTTTGCTGCAGGCAGGCCGGTCTCCTCGGTCTTCTTATAGTCGGTGACCTTCACGACCTTGTAACCGCCGATCTCGGCGGGAGGATCCTGACGGAGCTCCGCCATGATGCCGGCCATCTTGTCCATGCCGCTCAGACCGGGGAACTCGAAGGAATCCACCTTATTGAGATAGCGGCCATACTTGGCATAGATAGACTCCAGACGCTCCTTGACGGAGGAACCGATGGAGCGGTAGTAGGCAGCCATCTCACAGATCAGCATGGAGCCGATGATAGCGTCCTTATCGCGGACATAGGGACCAGCCAGATAGCCATAGGACTCCTCGAAGCCCAGGATGAAGCGCTCCACCTCACCGTCGGCCTCCAGACGGGCGATCTGATCGCCGATCCACTTGAAGCCGGTGAGAACGTTGCGCATCTCAACGCCGTAGTTGGCGGCAACGGCGTCAGCCAGAGGAGTGGACACCAGAGACTTCACGGCAACGGCATTCTTGGGCATGGTGCCCTTCTCGATGCGGCCCTCGCAGAT
>JAFQRI010000047.1 GCA_017410185.1 Oscillibacter sp.
GCGGCTGCTATTCGAGCCAAGGCTGCGGCGGATATCGCCCAGGAGAAAAAGAAGGCTTTGAACGATGCCAAGAATGAGATCTCCGACCTGGCTCTGGCCATTGCCGAAAAGGTGGTTGGCCGTGAGCTGAACAGAGAGGATCAGACCAAGCTTGTGGACAAGTTCATCGACGAATTGGGTGGCCAGGCATGAGTAGTGTGGCAACTGTTTATGCCCAGGCGCTTTATGGCCTGGCCAAGGATGAAGGGCTGGATGCTTCCGTGCTGCAGCAAATGGCTGCTTTGGATGAGGGCTTTCGTACGGAGCCGGACTATATCCGGCTGCTTTGTGCCGCCAATCTGAGCAAGACCGAGCGCTGCAAGATCCTGGACGAGGGCTTTCGGGGCAAGGTGGAACCCTGCCTGTTGAATTTTATGAAGATCCTGACGGAAAAGGGCTACATGCGCCATTTTTCCGATTGTGTCAAGGCTTATCGCGGCCTGTACAATGACGACCACGGCATTTTGGAAGTCCGTGCGGTGACGGCGCAGCCCCTTACGGAGCCGCAAATCGTGCGCCTGCGGGAGAAGCTGGCCGCCATCACCGGAAAGTCTATCTCCCTGCAAAACAGCATAGACCCCGAATGCCTGGGCGGCGTGCGCCTGGACTATGATGGCAAACGGGTGGACGATACCCTGCAGCACCGCCTGGAGAGTATTCGCAGCCTGCTTGCCAATACCGTACTTTGAGGTAAGAATCAATGGAATTAAGACCTGAAGAAATTACGAAAATTATCCGCGCCCAGATCCAGAACTACGAGGCCAAGCTGGAATCCAGCGAGACCGGTGTGGTGATCCTTGTGGGCGACGGCATTGCCCGGGTATCCGGCATGGACCAGTGCATGGCCGGTGAGCTGGTGGAATTCCCCAACGGCTCCTATGGCATGGCGCAGAATCTGGAAGAGGACACGGTCTCTGTCGTGATCCTGGGCACTGATAACGGCATCAAAGAAGGCGACACTGTGAAGCGCACCGGCAAGGTGGTGTCCGTGCCTGTGGGTGACCGTCTCATTGGACGCGTGGTCAATGCGCTGGGCGAGCCCATCGACGGAAAGGGCGTTATCGATGCCCAAAGCTTCCGGCCTATCGAGATGCCTGCACCCGGCATCATTGAAAGAAAGCATGTGTCCCGGCCCCTGCAGACCGGTATCAAGGCCATCGACTCCATGATCCCCATTGGCCGTGGCCAGCGTGAGCTCATCATCGGCGACCGTCAGACCGGCAAGACCACCATTGCCACCGACACGATCCTGAACCAAAAGGGTAAGGATGTGATCTGCATCTATGTGGCCATTGGTCAGAAGCGCTCCACAGTGGCCCAGGTGGTGGAGAGCCTGACAGTTGGCGGCGCCATGGATTACACCATCGTGGTTTCCGCTACAGCCTCCGAGCTGGCACCTATGCAGTTTATCGCTCCCTACACCGGCTGTACCATGGGTGAGTTTTTCATGCACCAGGGCAAGGATGTGCTGGTGATCTACGACGATCTGAGTAAGCACGCAGTGGCATACCGTGCCATTTCGCTGCTGATCCGTCGTCCTCCCGGACGGGAAGCCTACCCCGGTGATGTGTTCTATCTCCACTCCAGACTTCTGGAGCGGGCGGCACAGATGTCCGATGTCAGGGGCGGCGGCAGTCTGACGGCCCTTCCCATTATCGAGACTCAGGCCGGCGATGTCTCGGCCTACATTCCCACCAATGTGATCTCCATCACCGATGGCCAGATCTTCCTGGAATCCGAGCTGTTCAATGCCGGCATCATGCCCGCTGTGAACCCCGGTATTTCCGTTTCCCGTGTGGGCGGCGATGCCCAGATAAAGGCCATGAAGAAGGTGGCAGGCTCGCTGAAGCTTCTGTATTCCCAGTACCGTGAGCTTCAAAGCTTTGCACAGTTTGGTTCCGATCTGGACGCGGATACCAAGTCCCGCCTTGCCTTGGGCGAGCGGATCGTGGCGGTGCTGAATCAGCGCAACAACGCGCCTGTGGAGGTCGCCCACCAGGTGTGCGTCATCTATGCCGTCACCAAGGGCTATCTGAAGGATATCCCGGTGGAGAAGATCCCCGAGTTTGAAAAGCGCCTGCAGGAATTCATGGAAGAAGGTAGCTATTTTGCGGTTTTGGATGCCATTCGCTCCACCGGCAAGCTGGAGCCTGAGACGGAAGACCTGCTGAAACAGGCGCTGGAAGCGCTTTTGAAGGAATTTACCTTTTAAGGAGGTGAGCACCCATGGCTGGTGTGTCCACCAAAGAGATCAAGAATCGTATCCGAAGCATGGAGTCCACCAAGCAGATCACCAAGGCCATGGAGATGGTGGCCGCCTCTAAGCTTCGCAAGGCGCAGAATCAAGTGCTGAATTCCCGGCCCTATTTTGAGACCTTGTATTCTGCCATCCATCAGATCGTGGATTCCACGGCCGAACTGGATTCTCCCTATTTGGAGAACCGTACGGTCAAGCGTAGCGTCTATGTGGTGATCGCCGGCGACCGTGGCCTGGCCGGCGGCTATAACAGCAATATTCTGAAGCTTTGCTACGGAGAAGTGGCAGGCAAGGAAGCTTGCGTTGTGCCTGTGGGCAAGAAGGCTGTGGAGTTTTTTAAAGCCAGAGGAGCTTCTGTACAAACAGAGGCTTATGCACAGGCGGAAAGCATGTCTGTTTCCGATTGCTTTAGCCTGGCCAAACAGCTGTGCAAGGAATATAAGGAAGGCCTTGTGGACGAGGTCGTGGTGGGCTACACCAACTTTGTTTCCGTCCTTTCCCAAACTCCTGCCACTCTTCGGCTGCTGCCTTTGCTTCGGGAAGGTGAAGCGGGGGAGA
>JAFQRI010000048.1 GCA_017410185.1 Oscillibacter sp.
CACCGGCGCGATCACCTTCGTAGAGCGAGAGGCCGCGGCCTATGATGAAGCCGCTGTGCAGGCAGCCAAGGGCTGCAGCGGCGGCTGCCCCGGCTCGGCGCAGAAAACGCTCTCCCCTGCCGCCCCCACGCCCACACAGGAGGCGATGCCGTCCCAGCTGCGCCAATGGCCTGCCCAGATCAAGCTGGTGCCGCCCAACGCGCCGTGGCTCAAAGGCGCAGATCTTCTGATCGCCGCAGACTGCACCGCCTACGCCTATGCCGGCTTCCACGGGGACTTTATGAAAGGCCGCATCACCCTGATCGGCTGCCCCAAGCTGGACGCCGTGGACTATGCCGTGAAGCTGACCCAGATCCTCATGGAGAACGACATCCAAACCATCACGGTGGCGCGGATGGAAGTCCCCTGCTGCGGCGGCATCGAATTTGCCGTAAAAAAAGCCCTTGCAGACAGCGGCAAGGACATCCCTCTCAGCATCGTGACCGTCTCCATCGACGGCAAGCTCCTGCGCCATGCATAAACACACCGGGTCCTCGATGGACCCGGTATTTTTCTGTTGATGCCTGTATGGGAGACCAATGCGCCTTATACTTTTTCTTGTTTTCAGTTTCTTCCGCCAGTGGCGTGACAGACAGTTTGCTGACGGCCCTACGGGTGCATCCGTAGGGCAGCCGGCCTTGCCAGATTCAGGCAGGGGATCTTTTTTCTTTCCGCATATTCCAGGAGGGATCTTGTGTTGCCGAAATGGGCAACATAGCAGATGATCAGCTCCGCCTCCGTGACCATGCGCTCGTTGGCCCTGCGGATACAATACGAAAGGGGCACATTCTCCATCCCTTCGGGATAATAGGTGCTGTCAAAGACATCAGGGACATCTATCGCTTCGCCGCGCCCCAGCGCAGGATGGTAGGCGATCAGGCGCTGGATCTCCAGATCGTCGTACTTCTCTTTCAGATATCGCAGCGCCGGGATCGCTCGCTGACGGTCAAAATCGCCGCGGCTCCCCACCACGAAGCGGCGGATACCGTGGTCGTGATAGGCTGTTTCCAGCGCCTGTATCAGCGCTTCATGGATGGGCGGCGTGTTGGAATGACCGAACATAAAACAAGTTTTCACAGCTTCATCATCCTTACTAGATAATATTATCTTCCATATCAACATCATACCACCCAAATCAATAAAATCAATGAAAAAGATAAAAATATCTGTATTTGATAGTGGGTGTCTATATGAGAAAGAATTTTCTGATCGAAGGTAATATCTGCGGCGACAGGGTCCGCGTCGCCAGAGCCTACCGCAAGCTGGAGCAAAAGGACCTTGCCAGAGAGATCAATCTGCAGGGCATGGAGATCACGCCGCTCATCATCTCCAGAATCGAAAACAACCAGCGTCATGTCTGCGATGCAGAGCTGCTAATGCTGGCGAAAGTCCTGAAGGTCTCTATGGAATGGCTGTGCGGCGAGGGCGAAGGTCTGCCGAAATAATTTCTGCCTCCGCGCAGCAGGCGGGCAATGCCCGCCCCTACAAACAAGAACGAACTGCCGTCTGCGCCGTAGGGGCGACCATCGGTCGCCCACGGGCGGGCGATGCCCGCCCCTACAAACAAGAACGAACTACGGTCTGCGCCGTAGGGGCGACCATCGGTCGCCCACGGGGGGGCAATGCCCGCCCCTACAAACAAGAACGAACTACCGTCTGCGCCGTAGGGGCGACCATCGGTCGCCCACGGGCGGGCGATGCCCGCCCCTACTGCCCAAATAATGATTTGTCATTTTGGCGTTGCCGTGGTATAGTAGTGTAAGATCTCACAAGGGAGGATACCTTATGCTGACTATGGAACGGGCAGCCCAGCTGCTGCAAACGACCACCACGGAGGAACATCTGTTCCTGCACGCGAAAAATGTCTCCTATGCCCTCGGCGGCATGGCAGAGCATTTTGGCGAAGATAAGGTCCACTGGGAGGCCATCGGCTATCTGCATGACTACGACTATGAACAGTTCCCTGAGGAGCACCTGCAGCACACCGCCGCGCCGTTAAAGGAGGCAGGGCTCTCCGACGAGGAGATCCGCGCGATCCTGGCCCACGGCTGGGGCCACTGCAACGATGTGGAGCCTCAGACTGATCTGGAAAAAAGCCTTTACACCGTGGATGAGCTGACCGGCATCATCCAGGCCGCCGCAAGGATGCGCCCCGCCGGGATCACGGATATGGAGGTCTCCAGCTTTATGAAGAAATTCAAGGACAAGAAGTTTGCCGCCAAGTGTGACCGCGAGGTCATCAAAAAGGGCTGCGAGCTCCTTGGCATGGAGGTCCGCGATGTGTCCGCCATCTGCATCGAGGCCATGAAGGCCCACGCCGACGAGCTGGGTCTTGGTGCAAAGGAGTAGGCCATGGATCATAAGAAAAAAGAGCTGATCCGCGCTGTGAAGTTCACCCTGTTCTCCATCAGCGCAGGCATCATCCAGACCGTGACCTTCACCCTGATGACGGAGCTTTTTCATCTGGGTTACTGGGTGTGCTACCTCACATCCCTGATCCTGTCGGTGCTTTGGAACTTCACCCTCAACCGC
>JAFQRI010000049.1 GCA_017410185.1 Oscillibacter sp.
GAGGCAGAAAAGGACAGCGAAATTTGGATCATCCCTGCCTGCTTGTATAAAAATTTGATGGATGAGTCCATTGCTGTGGCAAACTACTCTCACAACCTTATCACCAACCACTTCTCCGACCTGATGTGGCTCATGGAGCAGATCATGTGGAAAAGCTTTGACAAACGGCTGGCAGGCTTTCTGCTGGAGGAGGCGGTGGTGGAGGGCTCCAACGAGCTGAAGATCACCCACGAAAAAATCGCCAACCACATGGGCACCGCCCGTGAGGTGGTCACCCGGATGCTGCGGTATTTCCAAAGTGAAGGTCTGGTGAAGCTGACCCGCGGCACCGTGGAGCTCACCGACCCCAAGCGCCTGGAAAAACTGTGATAAAGTCACGGTTATTTTTCCAGCATCTGCTATGATATCCAAGGAATACGAAATCAAAGGAGAATGCACTATGTTTATTACCAACGACATCAAATATATCGGCGTCAATGACCATCAGGTGGACCTGTTTGAAGGCCAGTATGTGGTTCCCCACGGTATGGCTTACAACTCCTATGTCATCATGGACGAGAAGATCGCCGTCATGGACACCGTGGATCAGAACTTCACCCATGAGTGGCTGGACAATCTCCAAAAGACCCTTGCCGGCCGCAAGCCCGATTACCTGGTGGTGCAGCACATGGAGCCCGACCACAGCGCCAACATCGCCAACTTCCTGAAGGTCTACCCCCAGGCGGTGGTGGTGTCTTCCGCCAAGGCCTTTGCCATGATGAAGAATTTCTTCGGCACAGACTATGCCGAGCGCCGCGTGGTCGTGGGCGAAGGCGACACCCTTTCCCTGGGCAAGCATACCCTGACCTTCGTTACCGCCCCCATGGTCCACTGGCCCGAAGTCATCGTTTCCTACGATTCCTGCGACAAGGTGCTGTTCAGCGCTGACGGCTTCGGCAAGTTCGGCGCGCTGGATGTAGAAGAGGACTGGGCCTGCGAGGCACGCCGCTACTACATCGGCATCGTTGGTAAATACGGCGCACAGGTGCAGGCGCTGCTGAAGAAGGCCGCCGGCCTGGATATTTCCATCATTTGCCCCCTGCACGGCCCCATTCTCACAGAGAATTTGGGCTACTATCTGAACCTGTATAACATCTGGTCTTCCTACGAGGTGGAGAGCGAGGGCATCGTGGTGGCTTACACCTCCATCTACGGCAACACCAAATCCGCCGTGGAGCTGTTGGTGCAGAAGCTGAAGGAAAAGGGCGCCCCCAAGGTGGTCGTCCATGACCTGGCCCGCACCGACATGGCTGAGGCCGTGGAGGATGCCTTCCGCTACGGCAAGCTGGTGCTGGCAACCACCACCTATAACGCCGACATCTTCCCCTTTATGAAGGAGTTCATCCATCACCTCACCGAGCGCAATTATCAGAACCGCACTGTGGCTCTCATTGAAAACGGCTCCTGGGCGCCTCTGGCTGCCAAGGTCATGCGCAATATGTTTGCCACCAGCAAGAACATCACCTTCACCGATACCACCGTGCGGATCCTGTCCGCCCTGAGCGACGAGAGCAAGGCTCAGATCGAGGCGCAGGCCGAAGAGCTGTGCCAGGAATATCTGGCCCGCCAGGACGCCACCGCCAACAAGAACGATCTGAATGCCCTGTTCAACATCGGCTACGGCCTGTATGTGGTCACCTCCAATGACGGCACCAAGGACAACGGCCTCATCGTCAACACCGTCACCCAGGTGACCAACACCCCCAACCGGGTGGCCGTCACCATCAATAAGCAAAACTACTCCCACCATGTGATCCGCCAGACCGGCATCATGAATGTAAACTGCCTGGACACCAGCGCCACCTTCGACCTGTTCCAGAACTTCGGCTTCCAGAGCGGCCGTACTGCCGACAAGTTTGCCGGCATCGATGAGCTGCGCAGCGACAACGGCCTGCGCTTCCTGCCCCGGCACATCAACAGCTTCCTAAGCCTGAAGGTGGAGAGCTATGTGGATCTGGACACCCACGGCATGTTCATCTGCTCTGTCACCGAGGCCCGGGTGCTCAGCAACACCGAGACCATGACCAACACCTATTACCAGGAGCATGTGAAGCCCCGTCCCGAAACCGACGGCAAGAAGGGCTTTGTGTGCAAGGTCTGCGGCTGGGTGTATGAGGGCGAGGAGCTGCCGGAGGACATCGTCTGCCCCCTGTGCAAGCACGGCTACGCCGACTTTGAGCCCATTGCCTGAATTCATTACAAACCGCCCGCAGTCCAATGACTGCGGGCCTTTCATTTGTAAATTCCGATTTGTCGAACAGATCAACTTGTAGGGGCGATCACCGATCGCCCGCGGGCGCTCAATGAGCGCCCCTACGGATCCTATCGTAAACTGCTTGATAAATCGGAATTTAACGGGCTGACAAAACGCCCGATGCGTTTGCATCGGGCGTTTTTGTTAAGAGGTTACAGGCCGAGAAGCTGCTTTTTCTTGGCGTCAAACTCCTCCTGGGAGATCACACCGCTGTCCAGAAGCTCCTTGTACTGCTTCAGCTCACTGGCGTTGCTGGGCGCGGGCGCTGCGGCCACCTCGGGAGCGGCCTTCCTTTGCTCCTGGCGCTGCATCAACAGTTTATTCATGGTGTCATACACTTCATCCGCATTCTTAATCAGCAGAAAGCTGATCTTGCCGGAGGAGGTGGCTACCGCCACACCCTTCAGCATCGGCACCATGGAAATGGCAGAAATCGAATCGTTGGGCAGATCCACCCGCTTGCCAAAGGCCACTTTGCCATAGACACGCTTATCGGTGACCACCAGCTCATAGCTTTTCAGCCACAGATAGATAATGCTACCGGAGATAAGCGTCAGTCCCACCAAACTAAGCACCACGATTTCCAACGCGTCAAGTCCATATCTCCACCAGTATTTCAACGCGCTTCCAAACGGATCCGAATATTCCCATCTAGAATAAAATTCATAAGTTTTTACCATAGCACCCACGCAAGCTAAAACCGCAAGAGCCACTGCAACACAAAGAATGATTCGCAAGCCTTTCTTAGCATTATACTGCTGGCTTTTCACTAAAACTTTCTCTTCCATGGTACATCTCCTTTTCATTTCAGGGCTAAACGCTCTGTAAATAAACTATAGCCCAACAATTGCAACTTGTCAAGTTGCAATTGTGCTGTTTTGCGTTGTCGCATTTGTCGCAGGAAAGGGATATACTAAACGGGAGGTGAGAACATGCAGAAGCAGCAGCAGGATAAATACAGGCACCTTGGCCTGAATATCGCCTACTACCGCAAGGAGAAAGGTCTTTCGCAAAGCCGACTGGCAGAGCTGGTGAACATCAGCCGTACCCATATGAGCCGCATCGAAACGGCGGACTGCGCTGTTTCCCTGGATGTTGTTTTCGATATCTGCGATGCTCTTGGCATCAAGCCCGCACGACTCTTTGATTTCAGAGAATAAAATCTCCCGATGCTTTCGCGTCGGGAGATTTTTTGTTTCAGCTGCGGGCCATGCCGTCCACACTGAGTACCACGCCGGTGATATAGGATGCCTCGTCGGAGGCCAGGAACACAAAGGCGTTGGCAATGTCCTCGGGCTTGCCCAGGCGCCGCAGGGGGATCTGGGCGATCATGGGATCGATGATCTCCTTGGGCACCGCCTTCATCATATCCGTCTCCGTGATGCCGGGGGCAACGGCGTTGACCCGGATGCCCTTGGGGCCCAGCTCCCGGGCCAGGGACACCGTCAGGCCGTTGACGGCAAATTTGGACGCGGGGTAGGCAAAGCCGCTGGGCTGGCCGTAGATGCTCACCATGGAGGATGTATTCAGGATCACGCCGCTGCCCCGGGCCACCATACATTCAGAGACCGCCCGGCTGGCGTTGAACACACCCTTCACATTCAGATCCATGACCCGGTCAAATTCCTCCTCCGTATACTCGGTGAAGGGAGTCCGGGCGGACACACCGGCGTTGTTCACCAGGATGTCCACGCAGCCGTATTTTTCCGTGGCCTCCCGGAAGGAAGCCCGGACGGATTCCAGGCTGCTTAAATCGGGGCTGATGCCCGCCACCACCGCTTCGGGATACTTTTCCTGCAGGCTGGCCACCGCCTTATCGGCAGATGCCTGGCTGCTGGCGGTAAGGATCACCCGGGCGCCCTCGCGAAGGAAGGCTTCCGCAGTGGCATACCCGATCCCGCGGCTGCCGCCGGTGATGATGGCTACTTTATCCTTTAATCTCATAAGAACACCTCCCATAAACTATATTCCGATTTATCGCACAGTCTAAAGCCTCCCTTGCCTAAAGGGAGGTGGCCCGAAGGGCCGGAGGGATTCGCAGCAAAATGCACAACGCCCCACGGCACTACCGGCGAAATCGCAGCAGAATCCCCCAGCTTCGCTACGCTCAGCAGCCCCCTTGAGGCAAGGGGGCCTTTGGATTGTATCTCTATCCAAACCGGCCGATAAATCGGAATTTGCTGTTCTCAGCCCTCGGAGAACATGTCCTTGCCCACGGAGCAAAGGGGGCACTCAAAATCAGCGGGCAGATCTTCCCACTTGGTGCCGGGGGCAATGCCGCCCTCAGGATAACCCTGGGCCTCGTCGTATTCCCAAC
>JAFQRI010000050.1 GCA_017410185.1 Oscillibacter sp.
GACCGGCGACCTTGGCCCCGACTTCCGTGTGCGCCATGATCTGTAATCTGTGTCCGAGAAACTGCGCCGCAGAGCGGACGGAAACGAAGAGCGGCGGTGTGTACAGCCAGCCTGTACTGCCGGTGGTGGCAAAAGCCATGCTTCACCAGTGGGAGGAGCCCTGCCTTGTGGGGAGGCATGGCGCGGGCACGGTGTTTTTCACTGGATGTAACCTGCGCTGCTGCTTCTGCCAGAACGGTCCCATCTCCCGCGAAGGGGTGGGAAGGGCCGTGAGTGTGGAGCGCTTGCGGGAGATCTTTCGTGAGCTGATTGCTCAGGGGGCGGCCTGCCTTGACCTTGTGACGCCCACCCACTTTTCCCATGCCATCATAGAGGCGCTGGGGGAAGAGGGCTGGGGCGTACCGGTGGTGTGGAACTGCGGCGGCTACGAAAAGGTGGAAACGCTGCGCGCGTTGGAGGGAAAGGTGCAGGTGTACCTGCCCGACTTCAAGTATGCCATTGCCGAAAAGGCGAAGAAATACAGCGCCGCAGAGGATTATTTTGAGGTTTCCACTGCCGCGATTTTGGAGATGTTCCGTCAGACCGGGCCTTACGTTCTGGAGGACGGGCGGCTCAAGCGGGGCGTTTTGATCCGGCATCTCATTTTGCCGGGAGAGCTGGAAAACACCCGCCGCTGTATTGATTGGGTGGCGGCAAACTTCCGGCCCGGCGATGTGCTCTTCTCTCTTATGAGCCAGTATACCCCCCAGCCGGGGGCGGCGGGGAATCTTGCCCGCCATGTGACAAAGGCGGAATACCGCGCCGCTGTGGCCTATATGGAAAACTGCGGCATCGTGGATGGCTTCACCCAGGAGCGCACCAGCGCAAAAGAGGAATATACCCCTGATTTTGATCTTCAAGGTGTATAAAAGCTCTGGTCTCATTTCAGAGGCCGGAGCTTTTTATCCCATATGCAGGGCGTTGCAAAGAGAATATATTCCTGCAGAATTAAAATATTTTACAAGTTCTTAACATTGTTCTTGCGGAATTTGACGATATATGCTACGATAGAACCGTAAACTAAGGAAGAAACGAAAGAACGAGATGTGAAACTTTCAAAAACAGAAGGAGGTCTGCTTATGTCATCGTTCCTGCTGCACTATCCCACCAATCCTGTGGTGGAAGTTACCGTCTATGACGGACACTTTGCGACCCGAACCTGCCACAAGAGCCATTATGTGGATGTGACACCCATCAAGCATGACCACCTTCTGGCAAGAGAGGCAGGATTGACACTGGCTACCAAATATCTGGTCTCCACCAATATTGATACCGTCGTCTGCCTTGACGGCAGCGAGGTCATCGGCGCATTCCTTGCGTGGAACCTTGCGAAGAAGGATTTCCGCTCCATCAATCAGGATAAGAATATTGCGGTGATCCCTCCGGAGTATGACATGAACCACCAGATGATCTTCCGGGAGAATATCCTGCCCATGATCCGCAATAAAGACGTGCTGGTGCTGGTTTCCACGGTGAACTCCGGCGCCACAGCCCGCAAGGCGCTGGATACCATCGCTTACTACGGCGGACGCTGTCAGGGGATCGCCGCGGTGTTCAGCGCCGTGGAAAAGGTGGAGGGCCTGCCTGTATTTGCTCTCTTCACCCCCGAGGACATTCCCGGTTATGTGACGGCTCCCGCCAAGTCCTGTCCTCTTTGCGCCAGAGGCGAGAAGATCTCCGCCCTCATCAACAGCTACGGTTTTTCCAAACTGTAAACCTTCCCATAAATTGCAAAAGACGCCCAAAAGGGCGTCTTTTTTCACTCCAGCTCCACCCGGAAATCTCCCTTGGCGGCAGCGGCTGCCCGGCGGGCTTTTTCCCTGTTTTGGATCTCCAGCAGCTCGCCAATGATCTGGTTGGAGAGGAGAAATCCTTGGGGAGTGAGGTGCCAGCAGCCATTGCTTTCCGCAGCGTAGCCCGCCTGTGCGCACCGCTCCAGGAAAGGAATAAAGAGGGAAAAGCGGCGGCGGAAGCGGTTTTCATAGTCCTTGGGGTCGAGGCCACGCTTGGTCCGCAGGCCCAGCATGAGCCATTCTCCGTCCCGGTCGGCGGGGGGGATGCGGTCCTGCTCGGAAAAAACGGGGGCATGGTTCTTCACACCGGAAATATAGGTGTCCAGAGAGCGGTCATAGGCGTAGCGCATCCCGCCCAGATCCGAGTGGGCGCCGGGGCCAAAGCCCGCATACTCCTGCAAAAGCCAGTATTTGAGGTTGTGGCGGGATTCCCTGCCCGGCTTTGCAAAGTTGGAGATCTCATACTGGGTATAGCCCTGCCGGGCAAGGTAGTCCACCGTATAAAGGTAAAAGTCGGACTGGGCCTCGTCGTCGGGCAGCTGGGCCGTGTCCTTTTGGAGAAACAGGGGCGTGCCCTCCTCCACCTTCAGCCCATAGCAGGAAAGGTGCTCCGGCTGCAATGCTACAGCGGCAGCAAGGTTCTCCTGCCAGCGTTCCATGGTCTGGCAGGGCAAACCGTAGATCAGATCGAGGGAAAGATTGTCAAACCCCGACTTCCGGGCGGCGGTCACGGCGGCCTTGGTTTCATCAGCGGTGTGGATGCGGCCGATGCGGCGAAGCTCCTCGTCACAGGCGGACTGCATCCCAAGAGAGAGGCGGTTAAAGCCGGCTTTGCGCAAAGAGCGCAGCACCCTCCAGTCACCGGCGGAATCGGGATTGGCTTCCAGCGTGATCTCGGCGTCCTTTGTGACGGAAAAGTACTTGAGCACCGTTTTCAGAATACGGATCAGCCGCTTTTCCCCCAGATAGGTGGGGGTGCCGCCGCCAAAATACACGGTGTCCACCCGATAGCCGGGGGTATAGCCGGCGGTTTCTGCGAGATCGGCGCAGAGGGCGTCGGTATATTCCTCCATGCGGCTCTCATTCCCGGCAAGGGAATAGAAATCGCAATAGGCGCATTTTTGCTTGCAGAAGGGGATGTGGATATAAAGACCCAGAGGGTGAAGCGTAGGTTTCATGGCGAAGCCTCCTGTAGTTATGTCAGCATGATACCGCGCAGGGGAGGGATTTTCAAGAGAAAGAATAGATCTTCCTCCACGGGGGAAGCCTACGGGAAAAAGGAGGTAACGACCATGACTCCAAAGGAATATCAAGCCTATGTGAAAAAGATCTCCCCCTCCTCCCCGATCTGGAAGGATACCCTGTTTGCCTTTGTGATCGGCGGGGGCATCTGCGTGCTGGGGCAGCTCATTCAAAACGGTTGGGCTGCTGCGGGCCTCGGGAAGGAGGAGGCGGGCACTGCCACCGCCATGACACTGGTGGCTATCTCAGCCCTGTTGACGGGGTTGAATCTCTACAATAAGATCGCCCGCTTTGCCGGCGCGGGGACGCTGGTGCCCATCACCGGCTTTGCCAACTCCGTGGTATCCCCTGCCATCGACTTTAAAAGCGAGGGATTTATCACCGGCATGGCGGCAAAGATGTTCACCATCGCCGGGCCGGTCATCGTTTACGGAACGCTGGCAAGCGTGGTTTACGGCCTTGTGCTGATCCTGATGGGAGGTCAATGAAAAAGCCGCCTCTGCAGCAAGGCTGCAGAGGCGGTGTATCTTATGAAAGCTGGAAGGAGAAGAGGGGATTTTCCTCTGCGGCGTCGCTCAGCAGCCGCAAAAGGCGGGGATAGGCGCTGCCAAGCTGCTGGGAGAGGCTTTCAGCGCGGAGTACCGTGAGAGAAACATCCTCGTGGAGCGCAGTCAGGCAGTCGAAAAGCGCGTCGAGGTTGTTTCCATACCAGTCGGGAAAGGAAAGCTCTGCTTTCAAAAGAGTGTGCAGCTCCATCATGGAGCGGATGGCGGCGCCGTCGATCACGATCTTCTTCATGGCTCATTCCTCTCCATAGAGCAGGGTGAAGGATTCGTAGTGGTCTTCTGTATAGTAGATCAGACCGTCGTTGGAAAAGACGATGCGCTTTGCGCCACGGTCATCGGCATGCATGGTGTCGATGTCGCACTCAGTATAGGTGCGGCCATCCTTTTCCGGCAGCAGGCCTTCATAGTTTCCAAAGCGGTTTCCGCCGATACACATGCCGGGGGCGTAGGGCTCCAGTCCGCCGCCGCCCCAGCCGAGGGCTTCCGCTTCTTTTTTTGTGATAAAGTTATCCGGAAGGTGGCCGTAGATGTGGATGTAAAGGGCAACGTCCTCGGCGGTGGTGTAGCTGCCGGATTCATCAATGGCGGCAGCACTTTCCTCCGGCGGGGCTTCGGGAGCTTCACTTTTCTCCGGTGCTTCCGTCAGGGCCTGTTCGGCATAGTTCAGCGCTTCTTCAATGGCGGCTTCCGCAAGGGCCCCTGCCAGCTGTTCCGCCTCCTGAGAGCAGGCGGCAAGGGAAAGAGTCATTACCAGCGCCAAAAAGAGCGCGGAAAGTTTTTTCATCATAGTCGATCCCTCCTGCAGCTTACTATACAGGATACACGGCTCTTTCGCAAGAGGGGCGCTGGTGCAAGGATGGTTGACATTTTGGGGGAAATCTCCTATATTGTCCTTTACACAAGCAGAAAAGAGGTGTGTCATGCACATTCAGCTGTCAGATCATTTTACCTACGGGAAGCTCCTGGGCTTCACGATCCCATCTATTATTATGATGATCTTCACATCCATTTACGGCATCGTGGACGGCATCTTTGTTTCAAACTTTGTGGGCAAGACTGCCTTTGCGGCATTGAATCTCATTATGCCCTTCGTGATGATCTTCGGCGCTCTTGGCTTCATGCTGGGCACTGGCGGCTGTGCGCTGATTTCCAAGACCATGGGAGAGGGGAAGCGGGAAAAAGCCAACGAGCTGTTTTCCATGTACATTGCCGTGTCGGCGCTGGCGGGCGCTGTCATCACTGCGGTGGGCATCGCAGTGATGCGCCCGGTTTCCATTGCCCTTGGCGCGGAGGGGCAGATGATCGAGGACTGTGTGACTTACGGACGGATCCTCCTTTCCACCCTGGTGTTTTTTATCCTGCAGTGCGAGTTTCAAAGCTACTGCGTGGCGGCGGAGCGGCCCCGCATGGGCCTCTGGATCACGGTGGCGGCAGGGGTGACCAACATCGTGCTGGACGCGGTGCTGGTGGCGCTGCTGCGCTGGGGCCTTGCGGGCGCTGCGGCAGCCACCGCCATGAGCCAGCTGGTGGGCGGCATGATCCCTCTTGTCTATTTTTCTCTCCCCAATTCCAGCGTTCTGCGGCTGCGGAAGTTCCGCTTTGATGGCCGCGCTCTTTGGCGGGCCTGTACCAACGGGTCCTCAGAGCTGGTGAGCAACCTCTCCATGTCGGTGGTGAATATGCTCTTCAATGTACAGCTTCTGCGCTTTGCAGGGGAAAACGGTGTTGCAGCCTATGGCGTCATTATGTATGTGAACTTTATTTTCGTGGGCGTGTTTCTGGGTTATGCCTTTGGTGTTGCCCCTGTGGTGAGCTTCCATTTCGGCGCTGGAAATGAGGGTGAGCTCAAAAGCCTGCGGAAAAAGAGCCTTGTGCTCATCGGCAGCAGCGCCGTGGTGCTTACCCTTCTTGCAGAAGTCCTTGCCGGCGTGCTTTCCGGCATTTTTGTGGGCTACGATGCTGAGCTTTACGCCATGACCCGCCGGGGCTTTATGATCTATTCGGCCTCGTTCCTCTTTATGGGCTTCAACATGTTCGCCTCCTCCTTTTTTACCGCCCTTAATGATGGCCCCGTTTCCGCCCTCATTTCCTTCCTGCGCACGTTCCTTTTTCAGGTGGGAGCCATCCTTGTGCTGCCTGCCCTTCTGGGGCTGGACGGCATCTGGCTTGCGGTGGTGACGGCGGAGCTGCTGGCTCTGGCAGTGACCATCCTGTGTCTTGTGAAAAAGCAGAAGCAATACGGTTATTGAACGCAAAAGACCGCCTCGGCAGGAGGCGGTCTTTTTGTCATTCAATGTCCAGCTCCGGGGGAACGTCGATCTGGTCGGAAACGTATTTGCCGTTTTTCTTCCGCTGACGGACGCACTCTGTCAAAAGATACTCGATCTGTCCGTTCACCGAGCGGAAGTCGTCCTCCGCCCATGCGGCAATGGCGGCGTAGAGCTTTGGGGAAAGCCGCAGGGGGATCTGTTTTTTGTTATCTGCCATAGGCGTTTAATAGAGGCTGCCGGAGTTGACGATGGGCTGGGCGTCCCGGTTGCCGCAGAGCACCACAAGGAGGTTGGAGACCATGGCGGCCTTGCGCTCCTCATCCAGCTGCACCACCTGATTTTCGTTCAGCCGCTCCAGAGCCATCTCCACCATGCCCACGGCGCCGTCTACGATCATCTTGCGGGCGTCGATAATGGCGCTGGCCTGCTGGCGCTGCAGCATGACGGCGGCGATTTCCGGGGCGTAGGCAAGATAGGTGATGCGGGCCTCAATGACCTCAAGACCGGCATCTGCAACCTTGGCCTGGATCTCATCCCGGATGCGCTTTGCCACCACCTCGCTGGAGCCCCGAAGGCTTCCCTCATCGGCCACGCCGTCACCGGTGGTGTCCACGTTGGGGGAAACGTCGTAGGGGTAGAGGCGCACGATGTTGCGCAGGGCGCTGTCGCACTGGAGGGAGAGATATTCCTTGTAGTTATCCACATTGAAAACGGCCTTGGCGGTGTCCGTCACCCGCCACATTACGGCAATGCCGATCTCCACAGGGTTGCCGAGGCAGTCATTGATCTTCTGGCGGCTGTTGTTCAGGGTCATGATCTTGAGGGAGACCTTCTTGCTGGCACCCTCCAGCTGGACGGATTCGCCTGCGTGGATGTTTAAAATATTTTTGGCAGAGGCATCCACATCGCCGCTTTGCTTGAGCTTGGTCTTGGCGGCAGGGTTCACGGCGGTGCAGAAGGGGTTGACGAAATAGAAGCCCTCGCCCCGCAGGGTGCCGATGTATTTTCCGAACAGGGTCAGCACCAGTGCCTCCTGAGGCTTGAGGACCTTCAATCCCAGCAGCAATATCCAGCCCAGTGCCAGCCATGCAACACAGGGAACGATAACAAAGGGGAAAGCGCGGGGAGCGAAGGACGCGGTGAGGATAATGGCGAGGATCGCCGCGATATATCCCGCAAGGACGCTCAGCAGCACGACCATGCCGGTTTTCTTTGTGGTGAGGATCGTTTCGGTCATAAAAATAACCTCCTTTTAGTTGATATCAAAAAGATATCATAAAGATAGCGGATTGTCAATAGAACCGCAAAAAAAAGGGGGAGCAACTGCCGGTTGCCGCTTTTCCAAGCCTGCTTGGTGGACTTTACAGGCCGTTTTTGCTATAGTGGGGGCAGAAAGAAGATCACAAAAGGAGGGATTGCCCATGACATTGGGTGAAAATATCGCGCGGCTGCGCACCGCGCGGGGGTTGTCGCAGGGGGCGCTGGCAGAAGCCGTGGAGGTATCCCGTCAGAGCGTGAGCAAGTGGGAAACAGACGCCAGCGTGCCGGAGCTGGACAAACTGATAAAGCTGGCAAAGCTCTTTGAGGTGACGCTGGATGAGCTGGTGACAGGAGAGCCATTCACGCCGCCCACGGCGCCCCAGGTGGTCGTAGTGGAAAAGCCCCGTGAAACGCGGAAAACAGTGGGGCTTGTGTTTGTGGCACTGGCAATCTGCAGCCTGCTGACCGGAAATGTGTTTCTGATGATCCTTGCTGCGCCGCCCTTTCTGGCCATTGGTCTGATCTGCCTGCTGGTGGGCTGGCACCCCGGTCTGTGCAGCCTTTGGACGGTGGGTTTTATGGCGGACACTTATCTGCGCTTTGCCACAGGACTGAACTGGCGAACGGTCAGGTGGACGTTTTTGTGGACGCCGGAGATGAATTATATGCGTCTTTTCGTCGCATGGGCGCAGCTTGTGGGCATGGTGTTCGTTATTGTCGTGAGCATTACCCTGCTGCGGAAGGAAGAACGATTCCCCCGGGGGTTGAAGGTGCTGGCGGTGGTGCTGCCCCTCACAGGTGTCGCGGCGCGGTTTTTGCTGCTGCCCATCATGTCCTCGGACTATATCCGCCGGTACTGGACATCTTTTATCGAGTGGGCGGTGATGATGCTCATCGTGGCAGTGATTTTGAAGCTGATGCGAAAAAAAGCAGGAGCAAAGGAGTGATCGGATGACGTTGGGTGAGCGGCTGACAGCCCTGAGAAAAGAAAAAGGGATGAGTCAGGATGCGCTGGCCGGGATCCTTGGTGTTTCCCGCCAGAGCGTGAGCAAGTGGGAGACAGACGCCAGCATTCCCGATCTTGATAATCTGGTGCGCCTGAGC
>JAFQRI010000051.1 GCA_017410185.1 Oscillibacter sp.
CACGCTGGATGAGTACCGCAAGTATATTGAAAGGGATGCCGCGCTGGAGCGCCGCTTCCAAAGCGTTCTGGTGGATGAGCCTACGGTGGAGGATACTATTTCCATCCTTCGCGGTTTGAAGGAGCGGTATGAGGTGTTCCACGGCGTTCGTATCCACGACCATGCGCTGGTGGCGGCAGCAACCCTTTCTGACCGCTATATCACAGACCGATTCCTGCCTGACAAGGCCATTGATCTGGTAGACGAGGCCTGCGCCATGATCCGCACAGAGATGGACTCCATGCCGGCAGAACTGGATGACCTGCGCCGGCGCATTATGCAGCAGGAGATCGAGGAGATGGCGCTGAAAAAAGAGGAAGACCAGCTCTCCCGGGACCGCCTTTCCCAGCTGAGAAAGGAGCTGGCGGATCAGAAGGAGCAGTTCAACGCTATGAAGGCCCGCTGGGAGGCGGAGAAGAACAGTGTGGATGCCGTGAAGGAGCTTAAAGCGGAGCTGGAGCAGCTCCATGCCCGCATCGAGCTGGCCCAGAGCCGGCTGGAATATGAAAAGGCGGCAAAGCTCCAGTATTCCGACCTGCCGGAGCTGGAAAAGAAGCTGAAGGAGGCGGAACTGAGCGCCCAGAGCAGTGAGGACTCCATGGTGCATGACACTGTGACGGAAAATGAGATCGCCGATATCGTGGCAAAGTGGACGGGGATCCCCGTCAGCCGTCTGGTGGAGAGTGAGCGGGAAAAGCTGCTGCATCTGGACGCGGTGATCCACAAGCGGCTTGTGGGCCAGAGCGAGGCGGTGCGGCTGGTGACGGAGGCCATTCAGCGCTCCCGCGCCGGCATTGGCGATCCTGCAAGACCTATTGGCAGCTTCCTCTTCCTTGGCCCCACGGGTGTGGGCAAAACGGAGCTTGCCAAGTCTCTGGCGGAGTGCCTGTTTGACGATGAGCGCAATCTGGTGCGCATCGACATGACGGAATATATGGAGAAATTCTCCGTTTCCCGCCTGATTGGCGCTCCTCCCGG
Organism: Oscillibacter sp.; assembly: GCA_017410185.1. GTDB lineage: Bacteria > Bacillota > Clostridia > Oscillospirales > Oscillospiraceae > Oscillibacter. The sequence goes on from JAFQRI010000051.1 coordinate 1,018, forward strand.
CTATGTGGGCTATGATGAGGGCGGTCAGCTCACCGAGGCTGTGCGCCGCAGACCCTACAGTGTGGTTTTGTTTGATGAGGTGGAAAAGGCCCACCCCGATGTATTCAATATCCTGCTGCAGATCCTGGATGACGGTCATATCACCGATTCTCAGGGCCGCACGGTGGACTTTAAAAACACGATCATCATCCTTACCTCCAACCTTGGCAGCGAAGCGCTGTTGGAAGGGATCCGGGAAGATGGGGAGATCCTGCCGGAGGCTCGTGAGGCCGTGCAGGCGCTGCTGCGCCGCTCCTTCCGCCCGGAATTTCTCAACCGTCTGGATGAGATCATTCTCTTCAAGCCCCTTACCCGGGAAAATCTCACAGGGATCATTGATATCCTCATGGGATCTTTGCGCCGCCGCCTGAGCGACAAGCTTCTCTCTCTGGAGGTGACAGAGGGCGCCAAGCGTTTGCTGATCGACCGGGGCTATGACCCTGTCTATGGCGCCCGGCCCCTCAAGCGGTGTATCCAGAGCTCTGCGGAGACCCTTATTGCCAAAGAGATCCTCGGCGGCGGTCTTGCTGCGGGAGACACGCTGGTTCTGGATGAAGAAAACGGCACCTTGATTTGCCGAAAGCGTGCATGAGTTATCAGAAAAACAGATAATTAAAAAATCACGGGAAATGAATTTTTCCCGTGATTTTTTAATTATTCTCTGCTAAAGCGGAAATAAACGACGGATTTTTTCTTTTTTTTAAAATGACTTGCAATTTTTTCTGATATCTGGCATAATGGCTACCGGCAAAGCTTTAGCCCTTTAAAGCTTTGCAACTTTAAAGCTTTTTGGAGGAAAAGTGACCCATGAAACGCGAAAACTTTGGTTCCAGACTGGGCTTTCTGCTGGTAAGCGCAGGCTGCGCCATCGGCCTTGGCAACGTCTGGAAGTTCCCCTATATTACTGGCCTGTACGGCGGCGGTGTGTTTGTTCTGGTATATCTCCTGTTTCTGGCCATTATGGGTGTGCCCGTTTTGACTATGGAGCTGGCCGTGGGCCGTGCCAGCCGCAAGAGCGTGGTGGAGGCCTATAAGACGCTGGAGCCTGCCGGAACAAAGTGGCATCTCCACGGTTGGGTGGCACTGGCGGGCAATTACATTTTGATGATGTTCTACACCACTGTTTCTGCCTGGATGACCGGCTTTTTCCTCAAGTATCTTACTGGTGTGTTCAATGGGCTTGAAGGCACGGAGATCGACAGTGTTTATGCCAATATGCAGTCCAGCCCAGCAGAAATGGTGGTCACCATGAGCGCAGTGGTGTGCCTTGGCTTTCTGGTGTGTTCCATCGGTCTGCAAGAGGGCGTGGAGCGCATCAGCAAGGTGATGATGCTGGGTCTGCTGGCGCTGATCCTGGTGCTGGCAGTGAACAGCTGTCTGCTGCCCGGCGCGGCTGAAGGCTTGAAGTTCTATCTCCTGCCGGACTTTGCCCGGGCCGCTGAGGCGGGCTTTGGCAACATTGTGACCGCCGCCATGAATCAGGCCTTCTTTACCCTCTCCATCGGCATGGCCGGCATGCAGATCTTTGGCAGCTATATGTCCAAAGACCATGGCCTCACCGGCGAGGCGGTTCGTATCTGCCTGTTGGACACCTTTGTGGCAGTGGCTTCCGGTCTCATTATCTTCCCTGCCTGCTTCAGCTTTGGCGTGGAGCCCGATGCCGGCCCTCCCCTGATTTTTATGACCCTGCCCAAGGTGTTTGCCAATATGACCGGTGGGCGGCTGTGGGGCACATTGTTCTTCCTGTTTATGACCTTCGCGTGCTTCTCTACTGTCATCGGTGTTTTTGAGAATCTGCTGGCAAACTGTATCGACAATTTCGGCTGGAGCCGCAAAAAGGCCACGGTGATCAATCTGGTGTTCATCCTGCTGGCCTCTCTTCCCTGCGCTCTGGGCGACAGCCTCCTCAAGGGCGTCACCATCATTGGCGGCCGCGGCGTGCTGGACAGCGAGGACTTTATCGTTTCCAACATCCTGCTCCCCGGCGGCGCGCTGATCTTTGCCCTCTTTTGCTGCACGAAGTTCGGCTGGGGCTTTGACAAGTATCTGGAAGAGACCAACACCGGCGACGGCATGAAAATGCCCCGCTGGCTCAAGCCCTACTTCCAGTTTGTGCTGCCTGTGCTGATCCTTGTGATCCTTATTCAGGGCCTGTAACGACTGAAGACGAAAAAAGACGACCGAGAAATGATCCGCCCCCGTCAAGGTAGACTGGGGAAATAAACAAAAAATAGTTCTACAATCTCACCGTTACCAAACTGGTAGCGGTGAGATTTCTTATGCAGCAAACTTTGCCTTGTATTTTTGGATGCGTTTGTTTTCTGG
>JAFQRI010000052.1 GCA_017410185.1 Oscillibacter sp.
GTAAGAAGCCGAGGGGCTACCATGCCCCCGCAACACCGACAACAGCCTAAATCCAACCGAATAAACTCAAAAAACCGTAATTGCCGTTCTCTCCGGCGATTGCGGTTTTTTTGCGTTTAACACCAAAAACGAAAGGAGAAACCCGTATGAATGACCCTAACAACCTGTTCAGTTTTCCGGAGGAGGGAGAAAACTCCTTCTTCGACCTCGGCAGCACACCGGGCTTTAACCCCTTTGCCGCCGATGAGGAGGAGAGCGTCGGACTGACAACGCCCCCTGCGGAACCCCCCACCCCCGTGGAAGTGAAAGCGCCGGAGCCCACACCTGTGGAAAAGCCGGCCGAGCCAATGGCTGTCAAAGCACAGACCGAAACACAGGCTGCCGCACCTGCTGCACAGCCTGCCGGCAATCTGCTGGAAATGGCGATGCAGAAGCAGGAAGAGGCCGACACGCGAAAAGCTGCCGCGCCGATCTTTGCCCAGCCGCCTGTATTCAAGTTCTCCACCGCCGAGGAGGAGATCACCGACCCCAAGCTCACCTTTGAGGGCCTCCGTGCAGAAAAGGAGAGCGATTTCCCGGAGTTTGCGGACGGGAGCAAGGTATCCTGGAGCATGACCTACGGGAAAATCGTCAAGCAGGTGTCCGATCCCAAGAAAAAGGTTATCTACGATCTGAAGAAAGAGATCGAGGCATCCAAGGAGTTTGTGGACGCACTGAAGAAGTCCAAGGACAAATCCCCCAAGTGCATCGTTACTCCGCGTGTGACCGCCAAATCCAAAGGCCGTATGAGCGCATCCTACAAGGGGATCTTTCCCACCATCGAGGACGCGCAGGCATCGGATAAGGTGATCTGCTTTGTTCCCTCACGGGATGGGCAGATGTATGAACTGCGGAAAACGGAGCAGGGACAGTTTATCACGCCCACAGCCAATATGTTGTCCTTCGATGAGGTGAAGGCCGGGTTTATCCCGGCCTTGCCTCTGATCCCTTATGAGCTGATCCGCGAGATCATTACCCTGTTTCGCCATCTGTGCGCAACCGGCAGTTTCGGCGGAGTGAAGGAGGCTCTGGCCTATATCTACTGGGATAAGGAAATGCAGCGTTTTTTTACCTACATCCCCCAGCAAAAAGTAACGGCCACCTCTGTGGAGGAGATCGTTGTGGAGGACTACCTCTATGACACCTCCCGCTTCATCCACTATGCCGACATCCATTCTCACAATACGATGGCGGCGGTCTTTTCCAAAACAGATGACGCCGACGAGCAGGGCAACCGCCTGTATATCGTTGTCGGCAGACTGGACCAGTTCTATCCGGAGATTACTGTGCGTATCTGCAACGGCGGTACCTTCTGGCCTGTTGCGCCCGAGAGCGTCATGGAGTGTCCCTACTGCGATGGCGATTTCTCTGACGAATGGCTTGAACGGATTGCCAGTCAGCGCCGCTTTGTGAGAGGGGTGTGTCTTCCATGAAATTCCGAAAGGAGCAGCCCATCAAGGTGGTCATCATCGGCGCAGGCGGCACCGGCGGCTATATTGCGCCGCATCTCTACCGTCTGCTGCGAACACTGGGAAGAAAAGTGCGTGTGATCCTCTGCGATGGCGACATCGTAGAAGAAAAAAACCTTGTGCGCCAAAACTTCATCGAGGCGGATCTGGGCGAAAACAAAGCTCAGGTCATGGCAGAACGCTATTCCTCCGCTTTTGGCCTTGAAACAGATTACATTTCCCGTTTTATCGAAAGCAGCGAGGAACTGGCGCGTTTGGTGCAGCCGGAGAAGTTTATCGTCGGTCCTCCGATTCGAAGCGAGGTGACCGGCGAATATGAGGTGAACGAACAGCCCGAACAGGTAATCCTGATCGGCGCCGTAGATAACAACAAGTCCCGCAAGATGTGTCATGAGGTATTCACAAAGGCAAAAGACCTTATCTACATCGACAGCGGGAACGGCGAGTTTTCCGGGCAGGTGGTCTGCGGCGTGCGCCGCAGAGGGCGCACGGTCCTCAAACCCGTGGCCGCTATCTACCCTGAGATTCTGGACGAAACGGACAAATTCCCCAGTGAACTGTCCTGCGCCGAGGCCGCTGTATCAGCGCCCCAGGCCATTGTCGCAAACCTTGTTGCCGCAACCACTGTTGTCTGCCTTGTCTACAACATTGTTGTCCTTGGCAGCAACAGCGTGCATCAGGCTGCTTTCTCCACAAAGAACATCCATGTGCGGCCCACAGTGGTCCAGCGGCAAAGGAGGGCGGCATGAGCATATCATCGGTGCGGGCGTTTTTAGATCTGATCTACAATGCTTCTCCGGATTCACCCCATTGCAGCCATTGCGGAAGGCCGCTGCTTCTGGTAAACAAGGATGGGAAAACCATGCTCTATTGTAAGCGTTGTGCCGATATTGCCGAGGAAGACGAAATCCAGAGGAGGACGACATGAACGGAAGAGAGCATATTTTTCTCCGGCAGGCCATCACGGCAGCAGGCGGAAGAGATGGAAACTTTGATTTCGATTGTCCGATCTGCGGCGGTTACGCCATCGGAAATCTCAAACTGCTGCCTTGTGAGCGCATTCAGGCCAGCTGTAATTCCTGCGGCATCCATGTCCGCAGCCAAATCACAGAGAAAAGCGCATAGACGCAAACCAACGACAAAATAAAAGGAGTGCAATTCAAATGAAAAACCTGTATGTCCCCAAAAACACTACCGTCCGGTATGAGAATCTGGAAACGGACACGATTGTGGTCAAGGGCTGCCTTGTTGTGGAGAACGCCCTGCGCGCCAAGCGCATCCTGGGCGGCGGCATCGTCATTGCCGGCAGCATTTCCGCCGATGAGATCGTAGCCGATGAACTGGAAGCTGCCTCTGTCGCCGCAAAGCGTATTGCTGCAAAGCGGGCCTATGCCGCCGACATTCACGCTTCCGAGAGCATGATGATCTCCTGCTATCTGGAATCGGCGTTCGTGCAGGCGAGGAAGCTGACGGTGGCAACCAGCCAGATCTCCGAACTGGAGGCCGACGAGGTGATCAATCTGGCCGCCGAGCGCAAGAGTCTTTGGCGCACCCTTGCGGCATCTGCCCTTCGTTCTCTCTGGCTGTCTCTTTTTGGAGTCCGTCCCGAGCAGGATAAGGCCAAGACAGATCAGGTCATGGATGCCGACTATGTGCCGGTATACGCCGGGGAAGAAAACAAGTCCGGGAACGCCGGGCCGAGTGGGCAGACCGAGCCTGCAAAGGCGGAGGAAGTACCGTCCACGGAACCCCCCATCCAGTCTGCCCCGGAGGCAGGGAAGGAACCCTATGATATGGAGAAGATGCGCTTTCTCGCCATCTTTGACCTGCTGCGCGACAGCGGCTTCACGCTGAAAATTCTCCCGGGCACCCCGGAGGAGAACGCCCCGGTTTTTACTGTGACCGGCACGGGCGATATGGAAATCACCAGAAAGGCGGCCTGACCGCCATGGAAGAGATCATCTTCACAAAACGAAAGACGACCATCAGGGACGGCAGGGCTGCGGTCCAGGAATGGAAACATCACGGCGTTGTCATGGACGGGCGTTTTCTCCCAAAGAGGTCCATCGGCAAACGCTTTTTCTATTCCGCTCCGGAGGCAAGAGATGGGGTATATCACACCCAGTCCGTTGAGATCGTCCGAGGCGAAAGCCAAATCATGCAAAGAGCCGCTTAGTGCGGTACACCAAGGGGGCCTGCGACACAGCGCGGCTCCTTTTTATATGGAGGAGATTACCCATGTCAGTACAATCCCAAAAGAAAAACATGGCGAGGATCGCCGAACTGGTAACGCAGGATCTTTCCTATATCTACGGCGACCCGGAGGGCCGGCATCCCGCCGGAGCGAAAAAACTGTTTCTGGGCAAAAGCCGCGCATTTTTACACGCGCTTGCAAAGGATCTGGGCTTTTCCGACTTCCGCATTGTTACCTGTGCCGGCGGGATCGCCGTGGCCGGGGATGTAGGCCTGTACGGTCAATGGCCGGACGGCCCATGCGTCTATGTGAACATCATGCAGCCCTGCTTCGGCGACTACTGCTGTATGTACCGCACAGCAAAGAGTCTCAAGGACTCCAGCGGCGGACACAACCAGTACATTGGCCGGGAGGTGTTTGTGCAGATGGATTACGACCATGTGCTGCGCCGCCTGTCGACCCTGAAGGGAGAGCCGGGATATGTCCGAACTGCTGCTTGATAATCCGGCATCCGAAAATGCCGGACAGGAGCCGGACTACCGGGACCACTACGCTTTGAAGAAAGTGACGGATGGCGTGGGCGCGATCCGCGGCGCCATTGATATGCTTCCCGTGTACCGGAATGGTCTGGACTATTTCCTGCCCACGGACAAAAAACAGGCGAGACAGTTTTATCAGCAGATTGAAAAAGAGTTGGCGGCATTGTCCTCCACCATCGGAGAGATGCGCCTTCCTCTGCTGGAACTGGATCAGGCAAGACTGGCCACTATGGCCGGGGCGCTGAGTACACAGCTGAAATCCTTTGAGAGCATGACACCGGACTATTCCAAGCTGACGGGCGTGCTGAAACAGTTTGCCGACGGCTGCGATTTTGATGATCCTGCGGTAAACGCAAAGGTCATTGCCCGGATGATGAACCATGTGAAGATGGGCTACTACCCAACCTGTCTTGAAAATCTCGGCCACATTATGAGGGGGATCGCATTCCCTCCCGGCGTGACCACAAATCTCCTTGACCCCTGCTGCGGCTGCGGCACGGCGCTGAAAAAGCTGGCGGTGGGCAACAACTGCTATACCTTCGGCGTGGAGCTGGACCGTGACCGTGCGGAGGAGGCACAGGAAAAACTGCATCGCGTAGGTTTCGGGAGTTTCTTTCATTCCCGGATCAGCCGCGAGAGGTTTCATGTGGTCTTTCTCAATCCGCCCTATCTGTCCATTATGACAAAGGGCGGCGGGCGTTCCCGGGATGAGAAGCGGTTTCTGATCGAAAGCCTTCCCTATCTGATGCCGGGGGGACTGCTGATCTACATTGTGCCATACTACCGCCTGACGTCGGATATCTGCCGCATCCTCTGTGACAACTTCTCCGATTTGTCCGTACACCGTTTTACCGATGCGGAGTTTCGCAACTACAGTCAGGTAGCGGTCATGGGGCTGAAAAAAGCAAAGGCGGACGGCGCGGAGCAGGCGCGTGTTCTTGCGGAGCTGGCCTGCAGGCCGGACGCCATTCCTCTTGTCACACAGCTTGCCGAAGGCCGCTACCCGCTGCCGCCCATGCCGCAGAAGGTGGAGTTGTTCAAAGGTGAGATCTTCAACCAGTACGAGCTTGCCCGCCAGCTGCGGGACTCCCGCAGCTTTGAAACCCTGTTCGCCAAGAGCAAGCTGGATACCGGGGAGAAGCGGCCTCTGCTTCCGCTTTCCATCGGGCAGGTGGGGCTCATCGGCGGCTCCGGTCTTATCAACGGCCTGATCGACTGCGACTTCCCCCATATCATCAAGGGGCGCGTGGTCAAGCAGCGCCGGACAGAGCAATCGGAAGAGCGAAAAGCTGACGGCACGCTGATTTCTACTGAAATCAGAGAAACCGTATCCAACAAAATGATCTTTAACCTTTTGACCCCGAATGGTTTTCGGTCCCTGAACTAAAGGAGGCAAAGCCATGATGGTAGAAACCCTTGCCCTCGTCATCCGTATGGAGGACCGGGGGCTGAGCGATGAGCAGAAGTGTGTGGCAGCCTGGAGCAAGGCGGTGGAGATGCTGCTACCCCAGATGGGCACATGGTATGACCGCTTTCAGCCCGCCGGCACGGCATGGCGCAAATCTGTACGCAATCCGTTTGGCGTCGTGCTGGGAAGCGAGCAGCCTGCGTTTATGCAGTTTTACGCCCTTGCCAAGCAGGCGCAGGAGCGGATCGTCCGGCACAACCTTGAAACCATTGAAAAGCTGACAGATGGAATCAAACCTCTCGGATCTTTCCAGAATGGCCGCATCTCTATTTGCAGTATGGAGGGAACCAAAGGAATGGATTTTGTCAAGCGGATCGCATGGCAGGACAAAATCATTGACGGAAAGCTGGTGCCCGGCGCCGTACTGCATTACTGCGCCGACGGCGACAAACAGTTTGACCACCAGACGGATGCGCGGATACTGGGGTCTCCCCAGCAATACGCTCTGTGTCTGGTAGACATCATCACAAGTGAAAAGGAGTAAAACCTATGCCTAAAATGGATCTGAAGTGTCTGACAAAAATGCTGTGTGCTGCGCCTGAGCGAAAGCCGCGGTACAGCAACGAGGACGATGTGATCGCGGAGAGTACCCACCTTCTCTATGATGTGGTGCTTCCCCTGATGGTAAACCAGCCGGTCCTTCTCTCCACACTCAATTTCGATGCGTTTGATCTGGATGACATTCGCTGCGCCTCTTATTTTGCTCAGTACAGGGACGCATCGGTCCCTCTGGTCTGCAATCTGCTGGAGCATATCAGTCAGGTAAACCCCAAGACAGCGGCCGCACGGGTATTTTGTTGAGGTAGAGCCTATGGAAGACATTGAACTTTCCATGCGTGCGCTCTATATCGCCAAGGCCTTTGCCGATGCCGGAAAGCTGGAGAAACTGATCGACCTGTGCGGCGACCAACTGCGGGAGGACTCCTATTACGAGTATATTTCCTGTGCATGGGAGATCATCAGCGAGTCCGCGTACATCAACTATAAACGGCAATATGAGTACGACTATGACATCACCCACATTTATTTTTCTGAGCCGGTCATGGTGGAATACTACCGTCTCTGTGAGGAGTACGGCAGAAGGCACCGGTTGGAAGAAAAAGACAACCCTTATTACAAGGATGCCCGTACTCATGTGAACTATTGTTTGAGTTTTAATGCCTATTGTTATGACTATGAAATCATTACAGGTACGGCAAAAAAACGCTCCAGCGGTATCCATGTCGTTTTTGATGATGAATTTTATGAGCATCAATTCCTCTTTGCGGGATTGCTGGAGGCTTTCGACTATTACAAAAACAAGGTCAACGAACTGAAACAAGTGCTGGAGAGCGAGAAAATCGTCCCCCTGTCTGCCAAAAAAGGCAGACAGGCAAAGGCGGCTCTCCCTGCCGGCGCGGAAAAGGAGGCGGCATAATGAACGGACGGGAGGAGATCACGCTTCGCATCAACCCCAACACCTGCCGGGTATTCGTCGAGCAGACGAATGGGCAGGGCATGACGAGCCATAAGGAGATCGAGCCCAGCGCACTTTACGAAGCAGTCCGGCAAAACGCCTTTTCCGATGAGATGCAGTACAGCGGCGTACTTCCGCCGGGATGCTTCTCCATCGGCTGCGGCGTAAACGGAAGCTGGGAGGTGTGCATGGCGTATGACCGGCTCCGGGCCGACATCTCCCTCTACGACACCCAGTATCCGAATTTCCCTCTGCCCCGGCTGGTTTTCGGCGTGAGCCTTTCCGCAAAGGGCAAGGCGGCACGCTGCAGGCTGGGCGTGGTGAAGGATGAGGTGCTGCGGCCGGAAACCCCCATGTACCATTACCCCTTCTCCAATGTGAGCGGCTTTCACCTCTGCACGGGGCAGAACAGTCTTCCGGTCTATAAGAGCCTGTATAAGCTGCGCAGCTTCCCCGATTACATCCTGCGTATGCCCAACAACATGGACTATTTCCAGCGCGCGCGGAACAAGCCGGGTCTGGAATACCGGGAACTGCTGGAGCTGCTCAAGGATAAGGAGCCGGCGTACTATTACGACCACATCCTGATCCCCAACGGGAAAACCCTGGCGGATTTCGTGAAAGGAGAAAACCAATGAGCATACCCAATGTTCAGGAAATGAAAGAACGCTTTGCCGAGCCCTTTGCCGCCGCTGATCTGGAGTGGCGGCTCCAGTGGACCAACGAGGACTTTACCTCCGGCCGTGCGGTGCCCTATGTCACCAACCGGGCCATTCAAAACCGGCTGGACGAGGTGGTAGGTCCGCAGAACTGGAAAAACGAGTTTCGGCCATGGCACGACGACCCCAAAAGCAGAAAAAGCTCACAGCTTTGCGGCATCTCCATCTATTTCGAGGACCGCAAGGAGTGGATCTGCAAATGGGACGGCGCCGAGGACAGCGATGTGGAGTCCGTCAAAGGCGGCCTTTCCGACAGTATGAAGCGGGCCGCAGTCCAGTGGGGCATCGGACGCATCCTTTACAGTCTGGACGCCGTATTCGTGGAAGTGGAGAAAAAGGGCAAGAGCGTTCTCATCAAAGACTCCGAGCGTGCCAAGCTGGACCGGCGGTATCTGGATATGCTGGCAAAGCTGGGCAAGAGACCCGCAGCCCCCATCGGGGAACAGTCTACCTTGACGCCCAGAAATACCGGCGCAGGCCCGGCGGGAGAGCAGAAACCTACGGCGGCACAGCCTCAGCCAAAGCCCCAGACAACGCGGCAGACCGCGCCGATGCAGCAAAGCGCACCGGCACAGCCGACATCCGGCGCAGCGCCCCAGAGCGCGGCCGGTCAGGAAACGCCCTTCATGCTGTATGTGGTCGAGGGCAAAAAGGTACAGCCCTCCACCGGCGGAGCCTCCACCAGCAATCTTCGTCTGCGTGACCCGCAGGGCAAAACCATTGACGCCTTTATGCGGGGGGACAACCCCGGCATCGTGGCCGGCACAAGGCTTGCCAATGTAAAACTCAGCCGAAAGACCAGCGGCAGCATCATCTATCACACCATCGACAGTTTTGAGATCGCCGCATAAATTAAAGGAGGAGTACGCTCATGGAGCAAATCAAATCATTTACCATTAACCGTCTGACCCTCTCCGGCTTCAAATGCTTTGAGACCGAGCAGACCTTTCACTTTGGCGACTACACCAGCATTTACGGCCATAACGGAAAGGGCAAAAGCAGCCTTGCCGACGCCA
>JAFQRI010000053.1 GCA_017410185.1 Oscillibacter sp.
GGGGAACAGATCGTCGGTGGCGTAGACCGAGGCGGCGCCGTCAAATTGGCCGTCCTCATTGTCGTTGGTGTTGAAGAAGACATAGACGAACCAGCCGTCGTTGTCGCAGAAGTAGAACTCCCACCACTCGCTGTCCCGGTCGCTGACCTGCCCGCCGGAGAAGCCGTTGGCCCGCAGCGCGTCCAGCCATGCGTCCAGCTGTGCCTCGGTGGCGTAGAAGCGCACACCGTACTCCCGGTAGTCCTCATAGCTTTCATATAACAGAGGGCCGACGGAGTAGTCGCCGTTGAGCACATCGTGGGAATAATCCTTCAGAGTGGTCTGATCCACCTTGACGCCGTCTACGGGGCCGGGCAGGCAGTCGGGGAGGAAGTCCTCATCCCATACGTCATAGATATAGGCCCCGAAATTGTTCTCATCCCAGCCCTCGGGTTTGAGGGCCTCCAGGATCTCAAGAGCCTCCTCCACATCGTCCAGCTCCTCCTGAGTCAGCTGGCCGGAGCTCCCGCCCTGCTGGCCGGAATCGCCGGAGGGGGTCTTGTCACCGCTGCTGTCCCCGCCGCCGCAGGCGGCAAGGGAGAGAGCCATCATCAGCGCAAGCAACAGCGCAAATAATTTTTTCATCTTCTTTTCCTCCTTTTGCACGGGGGCGGCCGGCGGTCAAGCCAACCGCCCGTGGTGGTGGGTACTGTCATTATTTAGCGGCAAGAACAGCATCAAGAGTGCCGGAGTCGGGGAAGTACTGGCCGGTAATCTGTCCCCAATCCCAGTAGAAGCCAAAGATATTGCCCTCTTCGGATTTTGTCGGTGCGTTGGCGGTCAGATTTGCGACATAGGTTTCAAAATCCTCCTGCGTGACTTCTTTCATGTAGGCGTTGTAAACATACTTAAACTGTCTATCGGCGCCAAGGTCATCACACCAACGCAGATCGCCGATTGCCTTTTTTGCATAGTCGGGGAACTCGGGAATATCCGCCAACTGCTCTATGTCATAAAGCTCATGCAAAACCGCCGTACTGCCGGAGGGGTCGGGGTCGGGGGGTTCCTCGCTGCCGCTGTTGTCCGGTGTTTCTTCCGGCTCGTCCACGCCCTCGTCGGGGTCGGGGGTATTTTGCTGTTGCTGCTGACCGCTGGCCGGGGGATCGTCATTGTTCCCGGAGGGTTTTTCGTCCCCGCCGCCGCAAGCGGCAAGGGAGAGTACCATCATCAGCGCAAGCAAAAGCGCAAATAATTTTTTCATCTTCATTTCCTCCTTTATCGTTTTGTCACAGCCGCGTGCCGCACTCGCCGCAGAACTTCACGCCGGGGGCCAGCTCCTTCCCGCAGCCGGGACAGGTGATGACCTGGGGCTCGGCGGGCTCCTCGGGCAGTCTGGCCCCGCAGCCGCCGCAGAACTTCACACCCGGGGCCAGCTCCTGGCCGCACTGGGGACAGACCCTTGCCTGGGCTTCTTCCTTCGGCCCCAGCTCGGGCAGCTTTGCCCCGCACCCGGCGCAGAACTTCCGGCCCACATCGTTCTGGTGGCCGCAGGCGGCGCATACCGCGCTCTCCGCCGCCGTCTGCTCGGGCAGGGGCTGGCCGCAGGAGGGGCAGAAGGTCTTATCCGCCGTGGTGGGCTCGCCGCAGTGGGCGCACACCTTCATGTTTTTGGCCGCCTCGTTGGCCACGGTGGTGGCGGCGTTCTGGAGAGAGGCGAACAGTCCGCCGATGCCGCCAGCCTGGGCCGTCTGGCCCTGGGCCTGACCGGCCGCCTGATTGATGTTGTCCGCCGCCCGGTTGACGGCGGGGGTAATGGTCTGGTCGGCCACCTTGTCGGCGGCGGGCTTCACCGCCTGACCAACTGCCTGACCAATAGCATTGCCGATCCCCCGGCCAATGCCCCGACTGATTTCACGACTGAGCCAACTCATAGTTCATTTCCTCCTCAGATATAGGATGTGTGATGTGTCATATTACAGTTTCGCGCCGCAGGAGCCGCAGAATTTGGTGCCCGGCTCGTTCTTCGCGCCGCACTGGCCGCAGAACACCGGCTTTGCCCCGGCGGTCTGCTGGATGGTGGGAGCCGCCGCGGGGGCGGCGTAGCCGGCGGAGGGAGCGGCGTTTGCCGTGGCGTATGCGGGCTGGGCGGGGGTCTCCGCCTGACCCTTCTGGAACAGCTCCTTGAAGCTGCTGGAGATCTTGCAGAGGTTTCCGTAGAGGTCGAAGGAGAGGGTGGTCTGGGGAGCCACGCCCATGTAGACGGCCATCATCTGGATCATGATGTAGCTGTCCATGACGGCGAACTTCACCACCCAGGCGATGAGGCAGGCCAGCAGGAAGGCGGCCAGGGGGCTCCAGCTCAGGATCTTGAAGAGGATGCCCACGGGGACGAAGATGGCCAGCGCGATGACCACGGTGAGCAGGATCACCTTCAGCATGGTCATGCCCGCGCCTTTCAGCAGGGGCTTCCAGTTCTGGGCGTAGATGACCACGCCGTCCGCCGCGCTCTTGAACGCGCCCTGTTCCTTCTTATAGAAAGTCCAGCCCAGGCAGCACTCGTCGATGTAGCCCAGGGCGATGCTGACGAAGAACTGGGCCGCGCCGGCGGCGGCTTCCATGCCGGGGATGAAGTCCAGCTTGTCGCCCAGCTTGCCGATCTTGTTCTGGATCTGCTTGATGGCGGCGCTCACCAGCTTATCCACGGCGAAGTAGATGCTGGAGGTGGCAAACCGTTCGGTGACTCTGGCCTTGCCGTAGGCCACCTGATCGGGGGGCACCTGGCCGGTGTAGCAGGCCTCGGCGATGACGGCGATATGCCCCGCCTTCACCAGATAGCCGGCGTACTGCATGAGGAGCCTCCACGCGCCCTTCATCAGCAGCAGCCACAGGATGAACATGATGACCAGGCCCCAGTCTCCGAACAGCCAGCCCAGCAGCATCATGATGGCCAGCAGCACGGCGCCGATGGCGACGGCGATGCCGCCCAGAGCCAGCTTTGCCCATACGAAGGGCATGGTCTTGGAAAATAACTGTTTCGCTGTCATTGTCAAACCCTCCTTTTAATATGTAGTCGGTGTTCTTATTCCATCTTCTGTCCGCACTCGGAGCAGAACTTCACGCCGGGGGCCACCTCCGCGTTGCAGGCGGGGCACAGACGCTTCTCCGGCTCGGTGGGGGCCTCATGCTTGGCGCCGCACTCCCGGCAGAACTTGGTGCCGGGGTCGTTTGCCACGCCGCAGACCGCGCAGGTCACACCGGCGGGGGCGGGGGGAGGCGCTTCCAGCTTGCCGCCGCAGTTCTGGCAGAACTTCACGCCGGGGTTGTTGGCCGTGCCGCAGGCGGGACAGACAAGTCCACCGGCCGGGGCGGCGGGTACAACGGGAGCGGCTGCCGCAGCGGCCGCGGCGGCCTTTTCCGCCTCGTTCTCCGCCCGGATGCGGTCGATCTCCGCCTGGGCCTCGGCGGCGGCGTCATAGTGGGCCTTGGCGCTCTGGCAGAACTCCAGCACCTCGGGAGCCGCCTCTCCGCCGGAGGCAAACTGGTTGTAGTAGAACTCGCCGATCTTCTTCAGCTCCTCGCCGGCCAGATTCTTTTCGGAATTGACCCTGCTCTGGAACTTGCCGGTCTCGATGGCGTCGGTGGTCTTATCCCCGATGTTTTTCGCCAGATCGCTCAGTTTATCAAAAAATGCCATTTGAATACCCCTTTCGTTGCTCTTATATAAATGTTGAAACTACATCATACACTCTTTGCCGCGCATTCCTCGCAGGCGTCCCGGTCTCCCTCAATGCTGAAGCAGTCGTCGCAGACCCACCTCCCGCAGCTTTGGCAGTAGTTGAACTGCCTGACAAGCTGCTGATAGGAGCGCATATAGGCTCTTGCGTATCCCGCGCTGTCAGTCCCTCTCTTCTGAAACAGGAAGGGAAGGCGACCGGCATAGGCGGCCTTTCCGCAGAGACTACACCTCATTATGAATCTCCGCTTCTTTATATCGGGGCGGACATCCATTTTGGGATAGCTCACTACTCCTCGCCCCCTTCCGCAAGGGCCTCACCCAGCCGTTCCAGCACCGTCCCGCACTGGGGACAGTAGTGGTAGGAGGCCGCCACCACCGTTTCGCAGGTGGGGCAGCTCTTGTGGCGGCTCTTATAGAGCTGGAAGAGGGTGTCCCTCGGCAGCCGCTTGCCGCACTGCCTGCAAAACCACTCGCAGGAGGGGGACATGGCGCCGCAGTGGGCGCAGACCTTGAGTCGCCGCATGGCCCGGGGGCCGAAGCCGTAGAAGTCCATGCTCTCCTGCCTGACCCGGTCCAGATGTTCCAGTCGCTCCGCCGTCATCACGCCGTCACCTCCCTGTACTGAAGTCTCGCGCCGCACTTGCGGCAGAACAAGTCGTCGTCGGGGATCTCCTCCCCGCACTGGGAGCAGAAGCGGGGCCGGTCCTCCCATGGGGTGCATTCCACACAGTGACACACATCGGCGTTATACATGGCATCGCACACCCACTTGCCGCAGTTGTGGCACAGGTTGAAATGCTTGCGCCCTTCGTTCTCCCACGCCAGCGTCAGTTCCTGCTCCTGAGTCTCGGCCAGTATCGGCTCCGTGGTACACATGACCGCCCCGGACAGGTCGCAGAAGAAATGGTAGCGGTTTCCTCCGGCGTCCGTGATGATCCGGTAGGCGGCGGTCTTTTTTCCGCGCGCTGTCATCGAACTCCTCCTTTCCTGCTGGTGAAAGATAACTCATTCTTCAGATGCAATAAAATACCTGCTGTCTGTTGAAATAATCAACAGCCTGTGCTATACTGAAGCAGCAAGCTGTTGCTGCCAAATCCGGCGGTCAGAGGGGGCGTTTCATCAGGAATGTTATTCCTGATGAAAGGGGGTACCCCCTTTCAAATATCCTTGAGGACCCTTTGTAAGCCGCCTCGCACCTTTTTCTTACCACACTTTCGCGGATATGACACTATACCAAACCCCCAAAAGTATAGTATCGACCCAAATTTTTTTGAGATTTTTCCGGTGTTTTTCAAAAAAGTATAGGAAAAAGTATAGGATGACCCATCCAGGAGGTATCAGTCGCCATGAAAAAGATCATTTGTTCCATACTCAGCGTTTTGCTCCTGCTCACCGCCCTGTCGGGCTGCGCGGGGAACTCTCCCCTCGATCCGAAGGACCCGGTGACCCTGACCATGTGGCACAATTACGGCGGAGACATGCAGCAGACCATGGATCTGCTCATCGACGAGTTCAACGCCACCGTGGGCAGGGAGAAGGGGATCGTGGTCAATGTGACGGCCATCTCCTCCAGCTCGGATCTGAACAACTCCCTTGCCATGATCGTCAATGACGACCCCGGTGCGCCGGAGATGCCGGACATCTTCACCGGCTATCCCAAGGTGGCGGTGCAGTTCCAGGAGAAGGGGATGCTGGCAAACCTCGCCGACTACTTTACAGAGGATGAGCTGTCCGCCTATGTGGACGCCTTTATCGAGGAGGGACGGCTGGGGGACGGCGGCCTGTATGTGTTCCCCATTGCCAAGTCCACCGAGATCCTGTTCCTCAATCAGACCTTCTTTGACGAGTTCGCCGCCGAGACC
Organism: Oscillibacter sp.; assembly: GCA_017410185.1. Taxonomy (GTDB): domain Bacteria; phylum Bacillota; class Clostridia; order Oscillospirales; family Oscillospiraceae; genus Oscillibacter. The sequence goes on from JAFQRI010000053.1 coordinate 5,578, forward strand.
GGGGCGGACAGCGCCCTGCTGTCCACCTTTGAGGGGATCGCGGAGCTTTCCCGGATGTACTATGAGTGGTCCGGCGGAAAGCAGTTCTATACCGCCGACTCCTGGTTTAATGTGGCCGAGGTGGGCATGATGCAGCTGGGCGGCGATCTCTTTGACGAGAGCAACGCCCTCTCCCTGAACAGCGATCCCTACCGGCATATCTTCGAGACCGTCTACACCCCCTCCGCTGAGGGTGGCTTCGCCATCCACGACGGCTATTCCTCCGATCTCTCCAAGACCGGGGAGATCCTCTGCTCCACCGGCTCCTCCGCAGGCATCCTGTTCTATGGGGACAGAGTTACTTATTCCGACGGCACGGAGATCCCCGTGGAGTACAGCATCCTGCCCTATCCCGTCTTTGAAGGCGGAGAGAAGTGGGCGCTGCAGCGCGGCGGCGGACTGATGGTGGCAAAGAATGAGGAGAAGCGGGAGTACGCCGCGGCGGAGTTCATCAAGTGGCTGTCCGCTCCCGAGCAGAATATGGAGTTTATCTCCCAGACCGGGTATCTGCCCGTCACAAAGCAGGCCTTTGAGACCGAACTGCCCGCCCATCTGGAAACCGTGGAGGACGCGCGCATTCAGAAGATGCTCACCGCCGTGCTGTCCATGTACGAGGAGTACCAGTTTTTCACCGCGCCCAACTTCGCGGAGTTTGACGCCGTCAGCAGCAAGTACGAAAAGGACTTTAAGCGGCTTTTGACCGACGCGTTCGCGGCGCAGCAGAGCGATGCGCCCATTCCTGCGGAAGAAGCTCTGGCGGGATTGATCAAGTAACAAGGAAAGAGACAAAGGACCGCGGCACGCGGGAAGGAGGTGGATCGGCTTGAATATGCTCAAACAGGCAATTCTCCTGTGGAAGGGGGAGCGCAAGGGCTCCACTTTGCAGCGCAGGCTGATCCTGTTCTTCGCGCTGGTGGTCATCAGCGTCATCCTCGCCTTTACCCTGCTGCTGTTCCTGTTCGGCATTACGGGCAGCGGCAAGCAGGCGGTGCAGAAATATCTGGAGAGTGAATTGAGCCACAGCGCCGCGGCGGTGACGGAGGATTTCAGCAACCTGTCTGTGACGGGTATCGCTCTGGCCCAGGCTCTGGCTGACCGGGGAGACGCTTTCTTTGAAGAGCATGGCCTGACCGCGTCGGATCTGGCGCGGCAGCCGGAGTACATCGAGCAGCTTCTCTCCCGGCAGATGCCCGACCTTCTTGCTACGGCGGACAACAACGCCTGCGGCGGCGTGTTCGTGGTGCTGGACGCCACGGTGAAGGAAGGCGCGGAGCGCATGGCCGGAGTATTTATGAAAAAGACACAGCCTGTCTCCTCCGCGTCGCTGCCGGCGAAGGAATACTGGCTGCGTGGCCCGGCGCCGGTGGCCCGGGAATATGGCATTGAGCTGCTTGGACAGTGGAAGATGGAGTATGAGGCTTCCGAACTGCCCTTTTTCGACTCTGTGATGGAGACGGCCCGGGAAAACCCGGACGCCGCCCTGTCCCGGCTCTATTACTGGTCCGGCCGTATCTGTCTGGACGGAAACAGCGAGGAGGGCCTGCTGCTGTGCCTTCCCCTGCGCAGCGGAGACGGTACGGTGTACGGGATCTGCGGCATTGAGGTCAGCGACCGGATGTTCAAGTCGCTGTATAGCCCCAACGAGAGCGAGTGGTCCGGTGTGTTCACCCTTGCCGCACCTATGGAAGACGGCGTCCTTCACGCAGGTCAGGGACTGCTGGCCGGGAACAACTATCTGAGCGGCACCCAGTTCCCCGGAGACCTGACGGCGGACGGCGAGGAGCGCGGTTTCCCCTGCTTTGCCGGGAAGAGCAGTTCCTACGCCGGGATGTATAAGACCATCCGGCTCCACACCGTCGGCTCCCCCTATGAGGGGGAGGAATGGGCCGTTGCCGTGCTGATGTCCAGACCGGTTCTCTCTGACGCTGTGCGGGGCAGTTCGGTCTACCTCTATCTGATCGTGGGCGCCCTGCTGGTGCTGAGCCTCATCGCCTGTGTGGCTGTCAGCCGGAAGTATCTGCACCCCATCCACAGGGGCTTTTCCGCCATCCGGGAACAGGCATACGGCAGTGATGACGACGATCTTGGCATCCACGAGATCGATGAGCTGTTTGACTTTCTGGCGGAAAAGGATCTGGCCCACGAGGCCGCCCTGCAGGAGAAGGCAAGCGAGGTGGAAAGTCTGCGGGGTGAACACGAGAAGGCGCAGAGCGAGATCGCCCGGCTGGCCTATCACCGCAGGCAGGAGGCAGACCCCGACAGCTACGAGCATTTCCTCCGCAGCGTGGATAAGCTCACCGCGACGGAGCGCAAAGTATTTGACCTCTATATGGATGGAAAGACAACAAAAGAGATCATCGCCCTCATGGGCTTTAAGGAATTTACCTTAAAGTTCCACAATAAAAACATTTATGAAAAACTGGGAGTATCCTCCCGGAAGGAGCTTCTGCGGTACGCCGCCCTGATGCGGCAGGAACAGGAAGGAGGCATAAAATGACCCTTGCGGCAAGGCTTGAGCAGATCATCCGGGAACAGGGATTGACGAAGGCCGATTTTGCCCGGCGTATGGGCATTACGCAGAACTACCTCTACATCCTCACAGGAAGCAAGGCCCATAAGAACAAGGCGCCCGTGGGCATCTCCCGTTCCCTTGTCAAGCTGATCGCGCTGGAGTTTGGCTACAACGAGGAGTGGATCGCAAGCGGTGCCGGCGAGCCCAGAAAAAAAGATGAAAATGCCGCCGGTTAAACCGTGCCCTTTCTTTGCCGGAATATTTGGCGCGGATGAAAACAGTTGAAAAGGGCGGTCATTTACTCTATAATGCCGATATATGCAGGCTGTTTTGCGGAAAAGAATGCGGACGGCCCCAAAAACACAAAAGAAGAGGTGCGAATATGAACAAGCAGGATTTGGTCCACAAGATCGCGGAGGATGCCGGTCTTACCCAGAAGCAGGCTGCCGCCGCACTGGACAGCGCCCTGAGCGCCGTCGTATCCGCTGTGTCTGCCGGAGAAAAGGTGCAGCTTGTCGGCTTTGGTACCTTTGAAGGCAAAAAGCGCGAGGCCAGAACAGGCCGCAACCCCAAAACCATGGAGACCATCGAGATCCCCGCCTCCGTGGCACCGGTGTTCAAAGCGGGCAAGGCGTTTAAGGACGCGGTAAACGGATAAGAAAAAGCACGGCCGGGAGTTTCAGATCCTCCCGGCCGTGTTGTTTTACCTGTATCCGTTCCGGCAAACGGTTTTCGATGCCGTTTTCATTTCAGTTCCGAAACCACGCCCGTGTCCGGGTGGATCAGCGTGATGGGCAGACCTTTTTTCTCCGCCATCCGGACGGTCATACCCGTGCCGCTGCGGATAGAGCGGTCATTGTCATAGACCGCCAGCAGATGATCCGCCCGATCCACCATATACTCGTTGCGCTTCCGGTAATTGGCCGCCGGAGGCGTTTCTTTATTGCCTACTATTATGGTTTCCGAACTATGCCGGATCAGAAAAGACATACGCCTGCGGCTGCGCTCTTCCCAGCCTGCGTCGTGTCCCTCAAAGGGCAGAGCAATTATCAGCTGTATCTCACAATATTCGGGCTGTTCCTTCAGCCGCAGCAATATCTCCCCGGCCCACATGTCCACCCCCAGAGCGCCACCTACCCAGAACTGGCGGAAACCCTGTTCGTATAGCAGCATCAGCTGGTCACGGATGCGCTTTTTGATCCGTTTGCAGCCGTTGTTGTTCTCGTCGTATTTGAAGCGAAAGCGTGTCGGGCGGTGGCCGGTGATGGCGCAGGTAAGCTCCCTTGTCATATTGACACCCCACATAACATCCAACAAAATAGTGTTTCAATTATACAACGACGCTTTATAAGCGTCAACGATGCTTTAAGGTTAATTTTAGTCTGTGCTGCTTTCGGATAAACTATATCCGTAAGGTGGTGATAATTCTGGAATGGGATTTTGACTTTTCCGAGCGCATGGAAAACCTGTCCTACGCAATCGGATATTATCGGAAGAAAAAGGGATATTCCCAGGAACAATTGGCAGAGATCCTTGATATCAGCCGTCAGCATCTCGCGTCCGTAGAAGCGCCCGGCATGAGTCATGGCCTGTCTCTGGATCTGCTGTTTAGGATAGCCACCGTACTTGAGGTAGAGCCGTATCTGCTGCTCAAATTCAGATTGGAAAAGTAGCTTTCTGAATATTCTGCCATAGAGATAGAGAAAGGGCCGGCGATGGACTGAACCCCCCCGCCGGTCTTTTCTTATTTATGTTAGTGTTATGCTTTGACAGCTGCCGCCAGCAGAGGGAGATGATTGCTTCCGTTATGGTGCTTATATAGTGTTTTTCCGCAGGTTTTCAGCCAGGTTTTCAACATGGACCAACCCCGTTTCTCCCGTTTTCTGGCGTACTTTGCAATCTGGGTGCCTTATAAAAAGCGGCTTTTCATAGTGCCGCCTATCGTTCCTGTGTTCCTGTGTAACAATATATTTGTTACTTATTATAATAAAATTAAATAGTTATAGTCAACACTACCATTAGTTAAACTAACAAAGAAAGGTGGTGTTGTCGTGAAAGAAAAGAAGCCGATCAATATCGAAACCGGTCAGCGCATCAAGCAGGTTCGTGAAGCAGCCGGCCTTACGCAAGAGGCATTTGCCGAAATGCTGGGACTCGGCGTTAAACATATCTCTGCCATAGAGTGCGGCGCGGTAGGCGTTTCGCTCAACACCATAAGGAAAATTTGTCAAATGCTTGCCGTATCAAGCGATGCTATTTTGCTGGAGAATACGGACAAAAATGATGTTTCCGCCATGACAGCGCGGCTTGAGCGTCTTTCTCCGAAGCAGTATAAAATTGCGGAGGATGTGCTGAATAAGCTGATTGAAGCGTTTGCTACCGGGTCTTGAATAAAAAAGGGGGTATGCCGTGTGGCATACCCCCTGGTCTTTTACAGACCTTTCATCATTTTCGTTCAGGCAGCTTTTTGAAATCGGGCGCTGTTAGCGCGGAAACGCAGTTCCTGTGCCAGATAGCCCAGCGTGGTAAACTCCTCGTCCAGATTGTGAAGCTCCCGCTGAAGGATCTGCTCATAGTGAGCTTTCTTATCCTTCAGAGCCTCGATCTTCAGCACCCAGCGGTCCAGAATATGGGCGCTCTGGTTGCCGGTCTGGATCAGGTGGTTGGCACGCTCCTGATAGTCCTCGATCTCCCTGCGGACGGTGTTATAGAAGGCCGCCGCCATCTTGTCCCGCTGCTTCTGGTCGTCCACCACATACATGGAGTTGGAGTCCAACGGGATACGGTAGGGATTGTTGTTTTTGTTCACCGCCTCCAGCGCGGCGATAAAGTCCTCGAACAGGTCCAGCATATGCATCCGGTCCCGGGGGATGAAATAGATCTTGCCCCTGCCGGAGACCTTTACCGCCTGCATATCGTTCAGATAATGCTCCAGCATGGTCTCCACCTGCTTGCGGCTTACGCAATGCTGGTAGAGCTCAAAGAGTTCCTGCGCCTGATGGCAGTACGGCAGGGGGTCTACGCTGTCAAAGATCAGATTCTCATAGGAGAACACGCCGCTCTCCCGGTCAAGGCTGATATTTGCCAGCTTCTTGTACCGGTTGGTACTCTCGTCAAGGGTTTCCTTCACCAGTTCCCGGGACACCGTGGCCTTGTCGCCGTGGTTGTCACGGCAGTAGATCTTGAAGATCCGGGCCGTGCCGTCCAGCACCTCGGCCTTGCGGTCGTAAATGTCGCCGGTGGCGGACCGGAAAGCGTCTACGATGCGTACGCGGCTGCTGGCGGTGTTGGGAAAGCCGGTTTCCAGACAGATGCGCTCCAGATCCGCACGCTCCACCAGGATACTGGAGAGAGAGTAGTAGAGGATCTTGCCCAGCACATCGGAGGAGTCGCCGCGCACGGCGGCGAACTGGTCGAACGTCATAGCCATAGGTTTTCTCCTTTTCAAAAAGATGTTTGTCTTTATGCGGCTTTCCACCGGGTATCGTATTCCGGCATCGCCAGATAGTAGTCGTCGATACCCTTAAAGGCCGGATTCCAGTCGCGCACCTGATAGCCGATGCGTGACCTCTTCATGATTTGGCAGATCCGCTGCAGGCCCTTTTGCACCTTCGGGTTGGTCAGCCTGTCCATATCAATGGCGATATTGAGATAGGTGACGCCAAGGTCTTTGAGGACATCGGGCAGCCTGTCCGCGGCATTGATGCCGGAAATGCAGACGAATAGATCGTCGCCTGACAGGAAGCTTGCCACATCGCCCTTCAGACCGCCCTCGGTCAGCCATGCGGATCTCCGTTTGGGGTCGCGGCGGATATAGCCGCGGTGTCCCTCTAATAATTGTTCTGCCTTTTCAGCCTCCGCATTTGGATTTCCTGTAATATGAATCCATGCATGGCTGCAGGCGCCGTTGGTCAGTCCGTTGCTGGACAGCCACCGGTATTTGCGTTTGGGGTTTGTTTCATTGTCAAGGCGTATCTGCATCCCCTGGATCAGACCGTCCTTGTTGCGGGCGGGGATCAGGATGCCGTTTGGCCCGGACAGGGACCATGTGCCGTAGCGGGTATGGAAGCCGGGAATGCCTTTGAGTTCATGGAAGTCTGACAGCAGCGCGGAAAGCAGACGCCGTTCCTGCTCGCTCTCCGGCATACTCCGGTATCCGTTTCGCTCGATGCGCTCCTCCGAGAGTCCCCTCGCCAGAAGATTGTCCCTGTGCTTTGGCAGCAGCGACAAATGCTCCAGCATATTCTCATAGCAGTCGTGGCGCAGAGAAAGATCGGCGGGCTCCGGTTTGGGCGGCCGCTTGGATTGCGGCTGCCGGGGCATGAGGTAGATACGGCTGTCGGCCAGAAGGGCGTCTGTCGCCTCGCGGTTTGTCATGTTGTTGAGCCGGGCGTACAGCGTGACGCTGTTGCCCGATGTTCCGCAGGAATGGCAGTAAAACTGGTCGGTGTCCGTATTGAGAAACAGATGATATTTCCCCGGGCCCCGGTCGCCGCAGAAGGGGCAGGAGGCCTCGACCTCCTGCCGCCTCAAGGTGCGGCTGTTGAGCATAAGCCCGCATCTGCGCGCTGCTTCTATTATGGGGATCTTCTCGTAGACCATGGGCGCATTACGCGGCGGCCTTGTTCTGGCCGCTTTGCTTGTAGATAGGCTCCACGGTCAGGTTTGCCCCCTTGACCACATGGGCCATGAAGATCTGTCCCCGGGGCTTGATGTTGTCGATGACCGGCACGCTCTCGCCGTTGTCAATGAACACGGGGTAGCGGCAGCCGGTCAGACGGCTGACAAGCTGGGAGATCTCCAGTCCGGCGCGGATCTTCTCGGAGAGAGACAGCCATTTATACGGCCTGCCCTCATAGGTGAAGCGGAAGGTGTCCTTGACCTCGCCGGTGCCCTTGACCACATCAAACAGGGAGATGGACACGCGATTCATCTTCAGCGCGGCAAAAATCATTTCGTTTTTCTTTGCCACATACCGGGCGGCCGCGTTGATCAGCAGCTTCTTTTCCTGAATCTCGCTCTTGATGCCTTCAATATCGAAGGCCTTGGACTGGGCGGCCGGCTCCTGCTTTTGCAGCAGCGTCATTTGGCTTTCCAGCTCTTTCCGGGCTGTTTTGGCGGCGGCAAGCGCCTCCACCTCTTCAAACTCCAGATTACCGTCCCGCAGCAGGGTGTCCAGCGCCTGAATCCGGCTGTAAAGTGCCTCACGGTCCTTCTGAGCCTGCTCCCGGGCGGTTTCCCCTCCGGCAAGGACGGCGCTGCGGCGCTGCTGGTGTTCCTGAAGCTCGGCGGTGAGTTTTGCGATATCATCGGAGCGGAACTGCTCAAACACCGCCTGTTCCTTTTTCTCCAGTTCCTGCATCTGGGCAAGCTGGGCGGTCAGTTCGGTGCCCTGCTTACGGATTTCGCCGATGCTGGTCTGAAACTCACGGCGTACCGTGTCAAGATTTCCCTCGGTCACGGTCTGACGGCAGGTAGGACACTTCACCCCGGGCTGCAGGCCCTTGAGGATATGCGCCTCCCTTGCGTACTGCTGCTTGAGGGCATCCACCTGTGTGGAGAGCTTGGTGATGGTTTCCCGGTAGGAGGAACGGTATTCGTCCTTTTGCCGGCTGTCCAGCCTGGCCTGCGTGTCACGAATCAGCGCGTCCACCTCTGCGGTGTCCGCCTGTTCGGAACCGTCCCGCAGCATTTCTTCATAGCGGGCATGGAGATCGGCAAGGCTGTCGTTTACGGCGCTGAAATCAATGCCGGCGTTTTTCTTTTCCTCCAAAGAGGCGATCTGCCGGCTCAGTTCCTCAGCCTTGATTCGCAGACCGGCCATGGTATCCCGGGCCTGCTGCTCCTGAGACGCCAGAAGGTCCCGCTGTCCCTCCTGATAGGTGATGTCCTTTTCCAGTTCCCGGATGTCCTCCCGCAGGCGCTTCAAAAAGCCTTCCACGGAAAGGATCTCATGCCGGGCGAGCAGTTCACGGGAATGATCGTCCATTTGCTCCATGACCTGCTGCTGGGGAAGTGCGGGCAGGTACCGCTCCAGAAGGTTGCGGCCTTTGTCCTCCAGCACCTCGATGAAATACAGAGGGTTGAGGATGGAAAGGAACACATCCCGTTCACCGAACATGGTATTAAGGATCGTCTGCGTCACGGGTTTCTCGTCCAGAAATACATCGGTGCGGTCATTGCGGCGGGTGCGCAGAAGTTCATGCTGCGCGCCCGTTTCATCGGTAAAGGCCATCAGCACCTTGACCTCGGCTTTTGCCGTGCCGCCGTGGTAGAGTCTGTCCAGACGGGACTCTCCGAAGAAGGTCACGCCGGTGACGGCATAGGCAATGGCGTCGGCAAGGCTGCTTTTGCCCTTTCCGTTATGGCCGTAAATGCTGGTGTAGTCGCCAAAGTGAAAGGTCTGCTCGGTCTCAAAGCATTTGAAGCCGGAGAGAGTCAGGCGGTTGATGGTAAATGATTTGATCTGTTCCATGAACATTACTCCTCCTTTGGTTTATGCGGCGATCTCAAAGCTGTCGATGGTGTGGTAAATGATGCTGCCGCTGGTCTTTCGGCTGAGTTTTACATTGGCAAGCCTTGTGCCTGCCACGATGCCGGGGTTATCCCCGCGCATAAAGGCGTCGATGGTTTTGCCCTGCGGGTCGCGCAGGCGAAGATTGCTGGTGGAGGCTCCGCCGGTGGAGGGCTGTACCTTTTTGCCCTCGACCAC
>JAFQRI010000054.1 GCA_017410185.1 Oscillibacter sp.
ATGCGCAAACCGGGGACGCACTTTGAAAACAGCTGCGCGCTGCAATGCGGAATGGGCCGGGCCTTAAAGACCCGGCCCATCTGAGTTATGCGTTGTTATGCAAAACCGAAAGCGGCTGGCTGATTAGCCGGCGATCTCAGCCTGCAGAGCATCCAGCAGCTCCTGAGCGTTGCCGCCCAGCAGGACTTCCTGCTGCACAGCGATAACGCCCTGCTTGACATCTGCCCACTCTGCCTTGGCAGCGGGGTAGAACTTAGCGGAACCGATAACATCGATCCATGCAGCCATGCCGGGATCAGCAGCAGCGCACAGCTCGTTGCCGGTGGAGGTAGCGGGCAGGAAGTCTTCCATCAGAACCCACTCAGCGTAGGGCTCGTCATTGTAGAAAGCGTCAACAACAGCGGTAACAGCGGCCAGCTCAGCCTCGGTGTAGCCGTTGTCGAAGCACATGATGCGGTCCATAACGCCGACGGAAGCGCCAGCCTTGTCACCGTTGGTGGGCAGGGAAGCGATACCGTAGTTGACACCGCCGTTCTGCTCACAGTACTTGGAGATCTGGTTGGGGCCGATCATCATGGCCAGCTGACCGGCAGCGAACTTGTCCTGCAGGTCGTAACGGGTCTCGGTAGCGGGATCGGTGTTGGTCAGGCCTTCGTTGACCATGGAAACGATGAATTCAACAGCTTCCACGTTCTCAGCGGAGTTCAGGGCCCAGTTGCCGTCGGCATCGACGAAGCCGCCGCCGTTGTTCCAGGCATAGTAAGCGAAGCAGGCCTGGCCTTCGTCGGTGGTCATATCAACGCCCCAGGGGTAAACGTCGGGACGGGCAGCCTTGATGGCAGCGCAGGCTTCCTTCAGCTCAGCCCAGGTAGTGGGAACTTCCACACCGGCCTCAGCCAGGATGTCCTTGTTGTAGTACAGAGCGCGGGCGGAAGCCAGGTCGGGAACGGCCCAGACAACATCGTCCACGACGGACTCAGCCAGGAAAGAGTCAAAGAACTTGGCATAGGTAGCCTCGGAGACCCACTCGGAAGCGGGCAGCAGCAGGCCGTCAGCCTGATAGTCTGCGAACACGTCGATGTTCAGCAGATCGGGAGCCTCGCCGTTAGCGACGCGGGTGTTCACGACGGTGTAGATGTCGTTCCAGGAAACGACGTCGACGACCAGATCAATACCCTCGTTGGCAGCCTCGAAATCAGCCTCGAAGCCCTTCCACCAATCGGCGGTCTGAGTGCCGTACTGAGCAGCGATCACGGTAACGGTGGTGCCGGTAGCAGCGTCATCTGCGGGAGCCTTCTCGCCGCAGGCCACCAGGCCGAAGACCATCACCAGTGCCAGAAGCAGAGCGATAACTTTCTTCATGTTTGTTTTCCTCCTAAAAAATGTACGGGGGCGCACCGAAATTAGGGCAAACCCCTCTACACTGGATTTTAACACCTATCCCCCCTTCTCGTCAATGAAAATCGTACATTCTGTTGTATATTTTTACGCTTTTCATCCTTTTCACGAACTTCGTACGCCTATCAAAGACAAAGCCCCGCCACAGGCGGAGCTTTTTGAACACAAATGGGCCTTTTGCCCAACTTTCTTCCTTTAAAGTGCGGAGTTTTATGCATTTTCGGCCTTTTCCGCATCCTTTCGCTCTACCGTGAGGTATAGCACCGCTGTACCAAGAGCCGCCATAAGGACGCCGCCGAAGAGCATCGCCCCCACGGAAAAGTGCTGCAAAATCTGTCCCCCCGCGAAGTTGCCCGCGGCGCAGCCGAGGGTATAGCTGGCGGTAATGAAGGCCTGCCCCTTCACCATGTCCGCCATGGCGATACGGCTGCGGGCATAGTACATCTGGGTGGGAGAGAGGAAGGTGTAAGAGGTGGCCTGCAACAGCTGAATGAGATAGATAGCCGTCACACTGGGGGCGAAGAGCAGCAGCACCGCCTTGAGAAGGAAGGATAGTCCCGCGATTTTGAGGAGCAGCGTATCCTTCATATGCTTACGCACCCGCTCGAAGAACAGCAGCACCACCATCTCCACAAAGGTGGCGATAAAGAGGGCCACGCCCACGCTGCCGCTGTCGCCGCCCAAGGGGGTCACCACCTCAATGAGATAGTTCTCCGTCATGGCGTGGAACATGGCCAGCAGCATCACACCCACAAGGGAGAAGCAATACCAGCGGTACTTGCCGAAGAACTGCCACACGGTGCAGCACTGCCCCGCCGTTTCTTCCTCCTGCTGACGCACCATGGTGTGGAGGGTGGGATACCCCAGCACCACCAGCACATTGCCCACCAACAGGGCGAGGCTCACCCAAATCATCCAGTCGAGACCACGCCGCGCCATCAGTTCACCGATGACCAGCGCCGCCACGGAATAGCCGAAAGAGCCAAGACCACGGCTGAGCCCGTAATTGATGCGGTAGCCGTTTTCACTATACGCCACGTTGACGGCGTTCATGAGGGGATTCATCACATCGAAGGCGAACACACCCAAGAGATACACCGCCCCGAAGAGCGCCGTGGGCATGGCAAGAAACTGCACGCAGCCAAAGCAGAGGACGCACACTCCCGTCAGCGCCGCCGTCATCCATTTGAGGACATTGCCCCCTACGCGGTCTGCAAAGTTGGCAAGGACAGGCTGGGCAGCGCAGGAGAGAAGATTGCCC
>JAFQRI010000008.1 GCA_017410185.1 Oscillibacter sp.
GCCTCCTCCGCAAGGCGCAGGCAGGGAAAAGCCTCCCTGTCCGGCTGGGCAAAGGTCAATGGCGGGCAGGTCAGGAGGTCCAGCGGATCTGCAAGACTCATACCCCGCTTGGGATAGGTCATGGCATAGCGGATGGGCAGACGCATATCGGGGGTGCCCAGTTGGGCCAGAACCGCGCCGTCATAATACTCCACCAGAGAATGTACGATGCTCTGGCGGTGGATCACCACGTCCACCTGCTCCAGAGGCAGGCGGTAGAGCCGCATGGCCTCGATCACTTCCAGGCCCTTGTTCATCAGAGTGGAGCAATCCACCGTGATCTTGGGCCCCATCTTCCAGTTGGGGTGCTTCAATGCATCTGCGCGGGTCATGGCGGCGTTTTCCTCATAGCTCATGCCGTAGAAGGGGCCGCCGGAACAGGTCAAAATCAACCGCTTGATCTCCCGGCGGTCGGCGCAGCCCTGCACGCACTGGAAAATTGCAGAATGCTCACTGTCCACCGGCACGATCTCCGCGCCGTATTTGTCGGCGGCGTCCATCACCAGCTCGCCGGCGCACACCAGTGTTTCCTTATTGGCAAGGGCGATGCGCTTTTTCTCTCTGATAGCGGCAAGGGTAGGCTTCAAGCCCACCATGCCAACAACGGCAGTCACCACTGTGTCAGCCTCGGGGGCCGTAGCCGCCTCCTCCAGCGCCTCAAAGCCGCCCAGAACCTTCGTGCCGGTGTCAGCCAGACGCACCGCCAGATCCTTAGCCGCAGTCTCATCCGTCATCACGGCAAGGCGGGGCTTGAACTGGCGGGCCTGCGCCTCCGTGCGCTCCACGCTGGAGTTTGCGGTAATGGCTGCCACACGCAGTCCCATCTCCTCTGCCACCTCCAGTGTCTGGCGGCCGATGGAGCCGGTGGAACCAAGTATAGAAATCGTATTCGTCATAGTCGTCCTTTATTTCACCATCTGCAGCACGATCTCAATGACGGGCGTAACAAAAAGGACGCTGTCAAAGCGATCCAGCACGCCGCCGTGCTCCAGAAACAGTTTTCCGTAATCCTTCACGCCAAATTCCCGCTTGATGAGAGAAAAGCTCAGATCACCCACCTGTGCAACCACCGCGCAGCAAAGGGACAGGATCACCATGGCACCGTAGCCGATGCCGGCATCCAAGAAACGGCCCATCACAAAGGCAAAAAGCAATCCGCAGACAACGTTACCGCAGATGCCGCCGATGGAGCCCTCAATGGTCTTCTTTGGGCTGACCTTAGGCGCCAGCTTATGCTTGCCGATGGCAAGACCCGTGAAATAGGCAAAGGTATCGCAGGCAAAGCTCAGAATGAAGGGCAGGAACAGATAGGCTCTGTGGAGTCCCGTTGCTTCAATGCGCAAAAAGGCGGAGAAGGAATAGGGAATGATGACAGCCGCAAAAATCCCCGCCAGGATCTGCACAAACTTCACTTCGCCGGCCTTCACAATGGCGTAGATGAAGGCTGCCACCACATAGAGTGTCCAAAGAAGAGTGATATAGTCGGGGCGGCTGTAATGCCAAAGCACGCCCAGCATGGCAGCAACCACAGTCAGCACAAGGAGCGCGCCCTCTTTTGCAGCTCCCACGCACTTCATCATCTCATAAGCACCGATCCCTGCAAGGATCATCAGCGCCAAAGCGATCACAACATCAGGCGCCCACAGGATAATGGCGATCAGCACAGGAATGCCCACAACGGACACAAGGATTCTCGATTTCATAGCATTTCAGTCCTTTTTCTTCAGAAGAATTACTTCTTCACGCCGCCAAACCGGCGGTCACGCTTGCGGTAGGATTCGATGGCCCGGTCCAGCTCTGCCTCATCAAAGTCAGGCCAGAGGGCATCAGTAAAATAAAACTCGGAATAGGCGCACTGCCAAAGCAGGAAATTGCTCAGCCGCAGCTCCCCGCTGGGGCGAATGATCAACTCCGGATCGGGGATGCCCCGGGAATCCAGATACGAGGAAAAGAGTGCCTCATCCAGATCCTCCGGTCGCTTCTCCCCTGCCGCGCACTGGGCGGAAAACTCCCGCACCGCCCGCAGGATCTCGTCCCGTCCGCCGTAGTTAAGGCAGACATTGGCCTGAAAGTCCCCCTCCGGAAGATGGGCGGAGATCTCATCCGTTTCATGGGCCAGCGCCCGCAGCTCTGGCGAGATGGGGGTCATATCCCCAAAAAAATGAAGGCGGATATGGTCCCGCTCCATAGTATCCACCGCTTCCAGCAGATACTTCTTCAGCAGCGTCATGATGGCGTTCACCTCATCAGCGCTCCGCTTCCAGTTTTCTGTGGAGAAGGCATACACCGTCAGATACTGCACGCCGATGTTCTTGCAGTAGGTGGCAATACGGCGGAAGGTCTCCGCTCCCGCCTTATGGCCGGCCGTCCGAGGAAGGCCACGCTTGGTGGCCCAGCGGCCGTTGCCATCCATGATAATAGCGATGTGGCGAGGCAGACCTTTCGCCTGCCCCGCCTGATCGTTTGTTTTCAGAAACTCTGCCATCAGACAGCCATCAGTTCCTTTTCTTTCTTTGCAGTCAGATCGTCCACCTTCTTGCAGCTGTCATCGGTCAGCTTCTGGAGATCCTTCTCGGCCTGCTTGCGGTCATCCTCGGTGATCTCGGAGTTCTTCTCCATCTTCTTGATGGCGTCCGTGGCATCACGGCGGATGTTGCGGATAGCAACCTTGCCGCCCTCGCCGTACTTACGGACCTGCTTGACCAGCTCCTTACGGCGCTCCTCAGTGAGCTGAGGGAAGTTCAGACGGATGCAGCGGCCGTCGTTCTGGGGGTTGATGCCCAGATCAGAGTTCTGAATGGCCTTCTCAATGCTCTTGAGGGCAGTGCCGTCCCAGGGGGTGATGACCAGAGCCCGGGGATCGGGAGAAGAAATGGCAGCGATCTGCTGGATGGGGGTAGCGCTGCCGTAATAATCGACAGTGATACGGTCAAGGACAGAGGCATTGGCGCGGCCTGCGCGAACAGCTGCAAAATCAGCAGAGACAGAATCAATGCTCTTGTTCATCTTGGCCTCATAGGCTTTCAGGGCTTCTAACATAGTGGGGTTCCTTCCTTTCAAAATTCTTCCGAAATGCGCTTTTGCGCTGAGAGTACGTAATTATTCCTTGACGATAGTGCCTACATTCTCACCGCACAGGGCCCGGATGATATTGCGGGGATCCTTCAGTGCGAAGAGCAGCACGGGAATGTGGTTATCCATGGCAAGAGAGGTGGCCGTGGTATCCATCACCATCAGATGCTGGGCCAGCACCTCGTCATAAGTGATCTCGTCATATTTGGTGGCAGTGGGGTCCTTGGCGGGATCGGCGGTATAAACGCCATCCACCTTCTTGGCAAGCAAAATCACATCCGCCTCGATCTCGGCGGCGCGCAGCACCGCAGCAGTATCAGTGGAGAAATAGGGGCAGCCGCTGCCGGCGCCGAAAATCACGACCTTACCCTCTTCCAGATGACGCACGGCGCCGTCACGGGTGAACTGCTCAGCGATCACATTCATCTCAATGGCAGTCTGCACCTTTGCGGGGATGCCCTTCTGCTCGCAGACGTCTGCCACAGCCAGGCAGTTGATGACCGTGGCCAGCATGCCCATGTGATCTGCTCGGGAACGCTGCATATTTCCGCCGCCGCTGTTCTTTGCGCCGCGCCAGAAATTACCGCCGCCAACCACAAGGCCCACCTGAACGCCCATGTCCAGACACTCCTTGATCACATCGCAGACGCTGCCGATGATCTGGAAATCAAGGCCTGTGCCCTTTTCGCCGCCCAGCGCCTCACCGCTGATCTTCAGCAGCACGCGTTTATAGACAGGCTTTGCCATATAGGAATCCTCCTGTTATGCTGAAATAGTTGCCCCTATTTTATCGTATTTTTCTGGTTTTGCATAGGGGGTAACAGAGGATTTTTTCGTTTTTCACTGCCGCAACCGATATTTGACACCCGGGTGGTAGCCATCTGTGTCCATTTCTGATATGATATTCTCAGAAAAACACCCCGCCGGAAAGGAGTTGAGACTGTGACTCTTGGAAAACGCATCGCCCGGTATCGCAAAGACCTCGGCATTAGTCAGGAGGCTCTCGGAGAGCGCCTTGGGGTGAGCCGTCAGGCCGTGAGCAAATGGGAGACCGATGCAGCCGTACCGGACATGGAAAACCTGCTGGCGCTGAGCCGGGAATTCGGTGTTCCTCTCTCCCACCTTACCGGAACGCCTGCGGAGGAACCCCATGAGGCACCCTCCTCCGCTTTCCCTTTGAAATATTTCCTTGTTCCGATCCTCTGCGCTCTTGCAGGCGCCGCCATGGCAGGAACGCTTTTGCTCCTGACCAGCCGGACGCCGGAAAATATCCCCGCCGCTCCGGCCCCCGTCCAGTCTCAGGAGGAAGCAGCCATCACCATGCCCGCCTCAGAGTTTGCTCTCCTTTGGAGCAGCAGCGAGGAATTCACGGAATTTCTGGAACTTGGAGTGCAGGAACAGCACTTCCCTTTCGGCACCACACTGGAGCTGACGGAACCGGAAACCGTTCTTGATACGGACTTTGCCTCCATGGAGCACCATATCGCAGACTGCGGCGCCATCACTGTGGAATATTCCCGCATAGAGGAAGAACCCATTCTGGAAACCGTCACAAAGCTTTCCACCATCTCCAAAAGTATTTCCACCCCGCGGAACATCTTCCCCGGCTCTTCTGAGCACACTTTGTTGGAGGCTTACGGTGATACTTTGATCTATTGTCTGAAGGAAGAAGACAACTACGTTCTCGTCCCCCATGATCATTTTTATGCCTACTGTGAAGGTCCTCTCGCGTTGCTGTTCTATATCAGACAGGGGGAAGTTGCCGGATTGCTGGCAGAAAACCTTATGGACGGCGCAGGGATGTACGCAGCAGATCATATTCACCGCTTCCCCATGGTCAACGGTGAGCCGGACTTCTCTCTTCGGCAGGAACCGGAACGGGAATATCTTTCCGACACACGGAAGGTCTACATTGCCTTCAATCAGCTGGTGACCAACGGCAATCTCACAGCCGAAGAGCTATACACATATCGCCGGGATATCTTTGCCCTGCTTCCCTATATAGATTGGCAGGAATTTTCCCAACTGGGAGAAGCCGATGAAGCGACCAATATCTTTTCCCTGATGGACTATCTCGCCCGTCAGGAAACCTATATCCCCTCTCAGATCCTGCATCTGCAAATGGGCTGCACTGCACCGGGGATCGACGGGGCATACGCGGACATGTACAGTCAGATCCTCGCCCAGGCACTCTTTTATGATCCGGCAGGCTTTGCAAAAGCCCTTTCCACCGAGGGTGTCCCCATCGAGACCATGTATCTTGCCATGACCCTTGCCGCTTACAGCGCAGAGCTGGACACTGCGAAGCTGGAAAACACTGTAGCCGCTCTGCAGAAAACTCTGAATGACGGAACCCTTGCGCAAGCGCAGCGCGGTTGGACAGAATTACTGCTTTCCTACCTTACCACACCCATGGGAGAATGGATAAGCCTTCCCCACAGCCCCCAATGACAGATAAAAGGAGCGGCTCACGCCGCTCCTTTTCCATTATTCGGTTTTGTTCCATTCGTCGCAGGCAGTGTTGAGCATTCTCAGCAGCTCCTCCTTGCCGGCGCCCTTTTCCGCGGAAAAGGGCAGCAGAACATCACGATCCGTCAGCTCCAGCGTCTCACGGATGAGGGCCAGCGCAGGCTCCACCTGACTCTTCTTCAGTTTGTCCAGCTTGTTGGCCACCACGATCTCGGGGCAGCCGCTCTCGCGGAACCAGTTGTGCATGGTAACATCGTCAGCCGTGGGCTTGTGGCGAATATCCACGATGAGAACACCCACGGTGATTCGCTCAGCCTCCTCCTGGAAATAGCTTTCCATCAGGCGGCCCCAGCGCTCCTTCTCGGCTCGAGAGACCTTTGCATAGCCGTAGCCGGGCAGATCCACCAGATAGGCCCGGTTATCCACGCCAAAATAGTTGACCTGGGTGGTCTTTCCGGGGCTGGCGCCTACATACGCAAGATTCTTGCGGCTGAGCAGGCGGTTGATCACAGAGGACTTGCCTACATTAGAGCGCCCCGCAAATGCGAACTGGGGCTTGCCGTCCCGGATGAAGCTCTCCGGCGTGCCGGCGGAGCGGATAAATTCCGCTTTCTGAAAATTCAGGGACATACGTTCCTTCCTTTACTGTCGCAGCGCCGCGTCACCGCTTTCCCGCTTTACGGGCACAAAGGGTACTGCGCTGGGTTTTTCTTCCCGTCTGGGAGGATTTACAAAAACTTCCGCAAAGACCTGATCCACGCTTTCCACGGGAATAAAACGGAGCGCAGAGCGGACTGTCTGGTCGATCTCCTCCAGATCCCGCACATTGTCCTTGGGAATAAAAACTGTGGTGACGCCGTGGCGCTTTGCAGCCATGGTCTTTTCCTTCAAGCCGCCGATGGCGAGAACGCGACCCCGTAAAGTAATTTCGCCTGTCATTGCAATGCCTGCCTTGATTTTCCGGTTAGTCAATGCAGAGAGCAGAGCGGTTGCCACGGCAATACCGGCAGAGGGACCATCCTTGGGCACAGCTCCCTCGGGGAAATGGACATGGATGTCCCGGGTCTTATAGAAATCCCCGGGAATATCCAGCAACGCCGCGCGGCTGCGCAGGCAGCTGAGGGCCGCCTGAACAGACTCTTTCATTACATCGCCCAGATTGCCGGTCAGCTCCAGCTTGCCGGAGCCCTCCATCACATTCACTTCCACTTCCAGGATCTCACCGCCGTGCTCCGTCCACGCAAGGCCGTTGACGATGCCGATCTCCTCCCTGTCCGTATGGAGATCTGTCGGGTAGGGCTGACAGTCCAGGAACTTGGGCAGCTCCTCTTCTGTAACGGTAACACGCTTTACAGTCCCTGTCAGCAGGCGCATATCCGTCTTACGGCAGATGGCCGCAAGGCGGCGCTCCAGCAGGCGCACACCGGACTCCCGGGTATAGTCCCGAATGACGGCGCGCAGCACATCGTCGCTGATACGCAAGGCCCCTTTTTTGATGCCATGCTCGGCAAGCTGCTTGGGCAGCAGATGGCGGCGGGCGATCTGGAGCTTTTCCTCGTCGGTATAGCTGGAAAGACGGATCACTTCCATGCGGTCCAGCAAGGGACGGGGAATGGTGTCAGTGGTGTTGGCGGTGGTAATAAACATGACCTTGGAAAGATCCACAGGGATCTCCAGATAGTGGTCACGGAAGCTGTGGTTCTGCTCACTGTCCAGCACCTCCAGCAGTGCGGCAGCAGGGTCTCCCCGGTAATCATTGCCCATTTTATCGATCTCATCCAGCAGCAGCAAAGGGTTCATGGAGCCGCTGCGGCTGATAGCCTCGATGATACGGCCAGGCATGGAGCCTATGTAAGTCTTGCGGTGGCCGCGGATATCCGCTTCGTCCCGCACGCCGCCAAGAGAGAGGCGGGCCAGCTTGCGGTTGAGGGCGGAAGCCACGGAAATGGCGATAGACGTTTTGCCCACGCCGGGAGGGCCAACGAGACAGATGATCTGTCCCTTTCCTTCCGGATTCATCTGGCGCACAGCGATGGTCTCAAGGATCCGCTCCTTTACCTTTTCGAGGCCGAAGTGATCCCGCTCCAGAACCTTTCTGGCAGCATCCACGCTGACGCGCTCCTTCGTAGTGGTGTTCCAAGGCATCTCCAGACAGACATCCAGATAATTGCGGATAACAGAGGATTCCGCGCTGCCAAAGGGCTGCTTGGATAGCTTCGTCACTTCCTTAAGAAGGCGTGTTTCGATCTCCTCCCCAAGCTCCAGTGCCCGGATCTTCTGGCGGTAGGTTTCGATCTCATCATCGGCATCCTCGCCTTCGCCCAGCTCATTTTTCAAAATGTGCAGCTGGGTGCGCAGGATCTGCTCTTTCTGAGCGTGTGCCAGATGCTCCCGCACCTTGGCCTCGATCTCCCGCTCGTAGCTGAGAACGTCACATTCTCTTGCAAGCAGCCCGTTTACCTTTCGCAGCCGGACATAGGGCGCCATCTCCTCCAGAATGTCCTGCTTGTCCGTATGGCGCAGGGCCACATTCTGAGCGATAAAATCAGCAAGCAGGCCCACATCGCGGCAATCCATCACCCGGGCAATCACTTCTTCCGCTAAATTGCCCACAAGATCGGCATACTCCTGGAACTGGCTCCAGGTCTGGCGCAGCAGCGCCTCGGTACGGGGACTGGAGCAGAAGGCTTCCGAAGGCTTTTCTTCTGCCAGCAGCTCCACATTGGCCTGCAGATAAGGCTCCGTCTGCCACAGGCGGTTCATTCTGGCCCGCTGTCGGCCCTCCACGATGACGCGCACCGTAGTAGGAGAAAACCGGAGGATCTGCACGATATGGGAAATCGTGCCGATCTGATAGAGGTCAGCCTCCGTGGGAGCGGAGACGCTGATCTCCTTCTGGGTCACCAGAAAGATATCCTGATTGGCCTCCATGGCCCGCTCCAGCGCGGCAATGGAGATCCGGCGCTCCACATCGAAGGTCAGATTCATATGGGGGAAAACCGTCAGGCCCCGGAGAGCCAGCACGGGAATATTCATCGTAATCGCTTCCATTGGATCAAATCCTTTCTTTCAGGATAAGGGGAAAACAGAGGAAGAGACACATCCGCGTCCCTTCCTCTGATGGTGATTGTCTCAGGACGCCGGCTCGTTGTTTTTCTTGCCGGTGTTCAGTTTCACAGCATAGTTGATCTTGTTCTCATCATGCTCCAGAAGGGGCTGTGCCTTCCCTTCCACACAATCCTTTGTGATGGTCACCTTGGTAATGGTGCGGTCGGAGGGGATATCGAACATAATCTGGGTCAGCAGCTTTTCCATCACGGCGCGAAGACCGCGGGCGCCGATATTGCGCTCAATGGCCTTATCGGCGATGGCGTCCAGCGCATCATCCTCAAAGACCAGCTCCACCTCGTCATAGCCAAGGAGGGCCTGATACTGCTTGACCAGTGCGTTTTTGGGCTCTTTCAGGATCCGTACCAGATCCTCACGCTTCAAAGCATTCATGGATGCAATGACGGGAAGGCGGCCCACCAGCTCGGGGATGAGGCCGAACTTCAGGATATCGTGGGGCTGGACCTCCCGGAGGATGCTGTCCATGTCCTTATCCTTTCTTCCCTGAACATTGGCGCCAAAGCCAATGCTCTTGCGGTCAAGACGCTTCTCGATGATCTTGTCCAGACCCTCGAAGGCGCCGCCGCAGATAAAGAGAATGTTGCGGGTATCCACCTGAATGAACTCCTGATGGGGATGCTTGCGTCCGCCCTGCGGGGGGACGTTGGCAACTGTGCCCTCCACGATCTTCAGCAGCGCCTGCTGCACACCCTCGCCGGAGACATCGCGGGTGATGGAGGTATTTTCGCTCTTGCGGGCGATCTTGTCGATCTCGTCCACATAGATGATGCCGTATTCGGCCCGCTCCACATCAAAGTCGGCCGCCTGCAGAAGACGCAGCAGAATATTTTCCACATCGTCGCCTACATAGCCAGCCTCAGTGAGGGTAGTAGCGTCGGCAATGGCGAAAGGCACTTTCAGCACCCGGGCCAGAGTCTGGGCAAAAAGCGTCTTGCCGGAGCCGGTAGGGCCAAGGAGCAGAATATTGCTCTTTTGCAGCTCCACTTCCTCATCGCCGCCGAAATAGATGCGTTTATAATGGTTGTACACTGCCACAGAGAGGGCCACCTTTGCCTCCTCCTGGCCGATGACGTACTGATCCAGCACGTCCTTGATCTCCCGGGGCGTGGGCAGATGATCGGGCATATCCTCAGCAGCGGCGGAGGAACGGCTCTCGTAGCCGTCATCAAGAATGCTCATGCAAAGCTGCACACATTCATCGCAGATCCGCACGCCGGGGCCCTGGATCATGCGGTGGACCTGCTTTTCATGCTTGCCGCAGAAGGAACACCGCAGGGACTTCTTGCCTTCTTCGCTCATGGTTTTACCTCGTAATCAATTATTCCTTGCCGGTGATGATCTTGTCGATCAGGCCGAACTCCAGAGCCTCTTCCGCACTCATAAAGTTGTCGCGCTCGCAGGCCTCGGTCACTTCCTCGATGGAGCGGCCGGTGTTCTCTGCCATGATGCGGTTCATGCGCTTCTTGATGGTCTCAAGGCGCTTGAGATGGATGGCCATGTCGGTGATCTGGCCCTGGGTGCCGGCAGAGGGCTGGTGGATCATGATCTCAGCGTTGGGCAGGGCAATGCGCTTGCCCTTGGTGCCGGCGGAGAGCAGGAAAGCGCCCATGGAGGCTGCCATACCCACGCAGATGGTGGAAACATCACACTTGATATACTGCATGGTGTCATAGATGGCCATACCATCGGTGACAGAACCGCCGGGGCTGTTGATATAGAGCTGGATATCCTTGTCGGGATCCTGTGCCTCCAGATACAGCAGCTGGGCCACCACAAGGCTCGCGGTGGTGGGGTTCACATCCTCACCCAGAAAGATGATGCGGTCATTGAGCAGGCGGGAGAAAATGTCATAGGACCGCTCACCGCGGCTGGTCTGCTCCACAACGTAAGGGACTAAACTCATAAAGAAAACCTCCTCTTCAGTAGGAAAGGCAATTACGCCTTATAAACCATTCTCTCATGATACCACAGGCACCATGAGAGAATGTGTCGAATCTGTAAAATATCAGCTACAGAAGATATCGACCTCTTTTTTCGCCTTACTCGGCGGCGGTCACGGTCTCCTCAGCTTCCTTTTCAGCCTTCTTGGTGGTCTTCTTGGCAGCAGTCTTGCGGGGCTTCTTGGCCTTGGCGGAGGAGGTCACGACCTCGATAGCCTTGCGGCTGATGAGCTCGTCACGGACCTGCTCGGCCTGCAGATACTTCTTGACCATCTCGATATCCATGCTGTACTGCTCAGCCATCTTCTTGTACTCAGCCTCGACCTCTTCATCGGAAGCGGTGAGGTTCTCAGCCTTGATGATGGCGGCCATAGCCAGATCCATACGAACCTGCTTCATGGCGGGCTCACGGGCCTCCTCCAGCAGAGCGGACTCCTCGGTGCCGGTCATCTTCAGGTACTCCTCGTAGGGGATGCCCTGCTGAGCCAACTGCATCTTGAAGTTGTCGATGAACTGCTTGCACTGAGTCTCGATCATGGCGTCGGGGATCTCAACAGTGAGGTTCTCGGCGACCTGAGCCATCAGAGCGTCGGTGAAAGCCTGCTCGGCAGCACGGGACTGCTCCTCGGCGATCTTCTTCTCCAGATCGGCCTTCAGCTCCTCCAGAGTGTCGAACTCAGAGACATCCTTGGCGAACTCATCGTCCAGCTCGGGCATCTCCTTGCACTTGATCTCGTTGAGCTTGACCTTGAAGACAACAGCCTTGCCGGCCAGCTCGGGGGTGTACTGCTCGGGGAAGGTGATGTCCAGATCCTTCTCCTCGCCCACCTGCATGCCGATGACCTGCTCCTCGAAGCCGGGGACGAAGGTGCCGGAGCCCAGCTCCAGATTGTGGTTCTCGCCCTTGCCGCCCTCGAAGGGAACGCCCTCGAGGAAGCCCTCGAAGTCGATCACAGCGGTGTCGCCCAGCATGGCGGCGCGGTCGGTCACGGTGACCAGACGGCTCTGGCGCTCAGCCAGATCGTTCAGACGCAGGGCAACGTCATCCTCGGTGACCTTGACCTCGCCCTTGATAGCGGACAGGCCCTTGTACTCGCCCAGAGTGACCTCGGGGTACACGGGAACGATAGCGGTGAAGGTGAAGCCCTCCACAGTGCACTCGCCCAGCATATCCACCTCGGGATAGCCGACGACCTGCAGCTCCTTCTCCTTCAGAGCGGCCTCATAGGCCTCGGGGAAAGCAATATTGATGGCCTCTTCAAAGAACACTTCCACGCCGTACATCTTCTCGATCATCTTGCGGGGAGCCTTGCCGGGGCGGAAGCCCTGCAGGTTGATGTTCTTGCGCATCTTGAGATAGGACTTCTCAATGGCGGCCTCAAACTCGGCTGCACCGACCTCGATGGTCAGAACAACGCGGCTCTTTTCGATTTTTTCACAGCTTTTAACAGTCATTATGTTTATTCCTCCGTTCAAATCGGCTCATGGCCGATGCAAAATATGATTTTAGCAGAATTATTTCAAAAAATCCAGTCTTTTTTCAATTATTCGCAGATTTTTTTGGGTATAAACCCCAGATAGTCCGCAGAGATCAGGGCGTATTCCGTTCCTTCCCGAAGGCCCTCGAACCGGCGGCGGATCACCGCGCCGTGAAGATGCCCATAGCAGCAGCGCTCCACTCGGTACTTTTCCAGCGTTGCCAGGATCTCGGGGCACTCATAGCCCTGATACACCGGCGGATAGTGGAGAAAGCAGAGGATGGGCCTCTCCCCCGCTGAGCGCAGCGAGGTTTCAAGACGCATGACCTCACGGTTCAGGACCTTTACATTATGGGCCTTTTTCTCCTCTTCCCAGAACCAGCCCCGGGTGCCGCAAATGGCATAGTCCCCGTAAAAGGCACAGTTGTTGTGGAGAAGCTCCAGTGTCTTCAGTTCCTTCTCCTCACAGAAACGATTGAATTTGGCAGCGGTGCACCACCAGTAATCATGGTTTCCCTTGATGAGAAGCTTTCGCCCCGGAAAGCGGTCCAGAAAGCGGAAGTCCGCTTCCGCCTCCTCCAGCGTCATGCCCCAGGAGGTATCTCCCGCAAGGATGAGGGTATCCTCCTGCGTGAGGACGCCGAGGGCTTCCTCGATCCGGGCGGTATAATTCTCCCAGGCGGGGCCAAAGACCTCCATGGATTTATCACAGCTCAACGAAAGATGCAGATCGCCGATGGCATAAAGGGCCATTGTCCCCCCTCCTTTCGGAAAATGCGGAAAGATTATTTCAGGAAGTCCAGCACTACCTTCTCCATCTCCTGCTTTTCCGCAGTGAGGTCGAAGCGGCGCGCCTTGCCCTTGAGCGCAGCAAGGCGGCGGGGTACCGTGACGCCGGAAACCTCATGGAGCTGATCCAGCAGCTCCACGCCGTCAGCCTTGGGCTCTTCACCGATGGCGGAAAGCACATGGTTGCAGAACTTATAGGGAGAAGCGGTGGAGACAAAGACCGTCTTGGTCTCATCACCGGTTTCGGCGCGGTACTGCTCCATCACGTTCATGGCAACGGCGGTGTGGGTATCG
This sequence comes from Oscillibacter sp., assembly GCA_017410185.1. Taxonomy (GTDB): domain Bacteria; phylum Bacillota; class Clostridia; order Oscillospirales; family Oscillospiraceae; genus Oscillibacter. Next base: position 13,211 of record JAFQRI010000008.1, read on the forward strand.
ATCAGGTAGCCATAAGTTTCATTGCAGCGGGCAATGGTCCTGGCGGTCTGCTCCTCATCGCAGTAACCGCCCCAGTACTGCTCGGCAAGGGCAGCCTTGATCTTGTCGGAAACCTCGTAGCAGCCCTCTTTGTTCAGCTTCTCCATGTAGCCCTTCACCTCGGCGTCATTCTCGCCGGAGAGGTCGAAGAGCAGCCGCTCCAGATTGCTGGAAATGAGAATATCCATAGAGGGGCTCATGGTGGTGTGGAAGGTGCGGTTGCGATCGTACACACCCTTGCGCAGGAAATCGGTGAGCACGTCGTTGCGGTTGGAGGCGCAGATGAGCTTGCCTACCGGCAGGCCCATACGCTTGGCGTAATAGGCTGCCAGAATGTCACCGAAGTTGCCGGTGGGCACGCAGAAGTTCACCTTCTCGCCGTAGGCGATCTCACCGTCACGCAGCAGATCGCAGTAGGCGGAGATATAATAGACCACCTGAGGCAGGATGCGGCCCCAGTTGATGGAGTTGGCGGAAGAGAGGATATAACCCCGTGACAGCAGCTCCTCGCGGATGGCAACATCTGAGAAGATCCGCTTCACGCCGCTCTGGGCGTCATCAAAGTTGCCCACCACGGCGCAAACGCCCACATTTTCACCCTCCTGAGTGACCATCTGGGCTTCCTGCACGGCAGAAACACCGTTCTTGGGGTAAAAAACCATGATCCTGGTCTGAGGTACATCGGCAAAGCCCTCCATGGCGGCTTTACCGGTATCACCGGAGGTGGCCACCAGAATGCAGACGGTCTTGTCCTCACCGGTCTTGCGGAGAGCTGCGGAGAGGAGCTGGGGCAGCATCTGCAGCGCCATGTCCTTGAAGGCACTGGTGGGGCCGTGCCACAGCTCCAGACAGTAGGTGGCGGCATCCACCTTGCGCACGGGAGCAACTGCCTCGGTATCAAACTTATCGGCGCCATAGGCATTTTCCGCGAAGGAGAGCAGCTCCTCCTCGGAATAATCGGTGAGATAAAGGGCCATGACCTTTGCGGCCCTCTCCTGATAACGGGCGTTTACCAAAGAACGGACAAAGGCCTCGTCGATCTGGGGGATGGTTTCGGGGGTCAGCAGACCTCCGTCACGGGACAGGCCCATCTTCACGGCCTCGGCGGCGCTGATGCGCACAGAGGTGTCCCGGGTGCTGTAATACTTCATATGGTTTGCTTCCTTTCTTTCAGGAAAATAAAATTATGTAAAAGCGTTTTCCAGATACTCCACGCGCATGGTTCCATTGGCCTGCACATAGACCTCTGCAACATCAAAGCGGGCAGGTTCCTCCTGGGCATATCGGGCAAGATAGCTCTGGGCAGCGCGGCGCAGACGTTCCCGCTTGCGCGCATCCACAAATTCTCTGGGAAGACCGATGGCGCCTTCTGAGCGGAGCTTCACCTCCACAAAACAGATCACGCCCCTTTTATCCCTTGCCACCAGATCCAGCTCGCCGAAGCGGCAGCGCCACTGGCTGGCAAGCAGGGCATACCCTTTTTTCCGCAGATATTTGGCGACCTCGGCCTCGCCCCGGTCACCCACCATTTTCCGCCCGTTCACGGCCTTCCCGCCTTCCATTTTTTCAAAAATGTGACCCGGTGGGCCTCACAGGGGCCGTAGGCGTCCAGCTTCTCATAGTGAAGCTTGGTACCGTAGCCTTTATGCTTGTCAAAACAGTATTGTGGATAGGCTTCATGGAGCTCTCCCGCAGCATAGCGGTCACGGCTGACCTTTGCAAGGATGGAGGCCGCCGCAATGGAGGCGCTGAGCCCGTCGCCCTTGACGATCAGCTCATGGGGCGTGGTCACAGCGCAGCGGCTGCCGTGGTCCCGGTTGCCGTCGATGAGGGCAAAATCGGGAGATACGGAAAGACCGTCGATGGCCAGCTGCATGGCCTTCATGCGGGCATTGAGAATATCGATCTCATCGATCTCCCTGGCCTCCACGCGGGCAATGCTGTAGGCCTCCGCCTGCGCCGTGATGATATCAAAGAGGGCTTCCCTCTTTTTCTCTGTGAGCTTCTTGGAATCGTTCAGACCGGGGATCTCCATCTCCCTGGGCAGGATCACCGCCGCAGCATATACCGGCCCCGCCAGAGGTCCCGCACCGGCTTCGTCCACGCCGCACACCAATGCTCTTCCCTGCTCCCAGTGTGCGCGCTCATATGTCCACAAATCCATGAGATCAGCCAAACACAAGGGCCGCAACAGCGGCGAGAGCCAGCAGCACTACACAAATGCCGATGACCTGCTTTGCATACTTGGTAAAAATTCCAGGACCCATAATCGTTTCTCCCTTTCCCTGCCATGCGGCAGCTTCTCATTCATGCGCCCATCGGGCGAAGCACAAAAAATTATTGGGGCATCTCCAGTGTAAAGCGGCCAAGCTTGCCGCCACGGAACTCATCCAGAAGGATCTTTGCCATGCGCTCGGTGTCCACCTCGCCACCGGAGATCAGGAAGCCCCGCCGACGTCCGGCAGCCTCCAGCAGCCGGTAGCCCCAGGCAACATCGTTTTCCTCTTCCTCCCGTTCAGGGATGGCGGTAAGCTTATAGCCAGCCTTCAGCGCATCGGGATAGTTCTCACCAAGGTACGTCATCAGGTGGCAGCCCAGGGTCTCGATATCCAGAATATCGTCTTTCACCGCGCCGGTGAAGGCAAGGTTCAGCCCCACGCTCTGATCCTCAAATTTCGGCCAGAGGATACCGGGGGTATCCAGCAGCTCCAGTCCCTTGTCAATGGGTACCCACTGCTTGGAGCGGGTCACACCGGGGCGGTCTTCGGTCTTGGCAGTCTTCCGGCCCGCCACCTTGTTGATGAAGGTGGATTTTCCCACATTGGGGATCCCGAGGATCATCACCCGCACCATGCGGCCCACCTGTCCCTTTTCAGCATAGGCCTGCAGCTTTTCCGCCAGCAGCTCCCGCACAGCGGCAGAAAACTTCGCCGTGCCAATGCCGCTTTTTGCGTCAGATTCCAAAACCGCGTAGCCCTTGGCCCGGAAATATGCCGCCCAGCGCTTTGTGGCCTCAGGGTCTGCCTGATCCACGCGGTTGAGCACCACCAGGCGGGGCTTCCCCGCCGTCATATCATCCACATCCGGATTCCGGCTGGAAATGGGGATGCGGGAGTCCAAAATTTCACATACCGCGTCCACATGCTTGACCTGATCGACGATCATGCGCCGGGTCTTTGTCATGTGTCCGGGGTACCATTGGATGTTCATTCGATCCCTCCGATCCGTCCAAAGTCACGCTTCTCCGTTTCGCTGTCCGTTCCGGGGAAGGCCACCAGCTTCGCCTTGCCCACCACATAGCGGGTATCCACCGCGCCAAGAGAGGGATTGCGGCTGTCGCTGGAATGGTTGCGGTTATCGCCCATCACAAAGATGCAGCCCTCCGGCACGGTGAGGGGAAAGTCCACCCCATCCTTCCGGAACGTCAGTTCATTGATATAGGGCTCCTTCAGCAGCTTTCCGTCCACATAGACGCTGCCGCTGTCAAAATCGATATCCACCGTCTGATTTTCCACTGCGATCACACGCTTGACGATCAGCTCATTCAAAAAGCTGGGCTTATTCAAAACCACCACATCGCCATAGGTATAGTCACTGTCGATCACGGAGCTGATCACCAGCATCCGGTCACCGTCCTGCAGCGTAGGCACCATGGAATGGCCCCGCACACCCACAAGACGAATACCGAAGGTAAATACCATCACCACCGTCAGCACAGAGCAGACCAGCGCCTGTATCCAGCCGTACAGCCCGTATCCCGGGATCTGCGGTGCTTCCTGCTGTTCCTGATTGTTGTTCATTCTGTTGTCTCCTTATTCGCGTCACAGGAGGCCGATACGGCTCCACTGGCGTGTTTCTGTTTCCTTGGTTTCGCCGGGCAGCACGATGGCCACTGCCTTGCCCATGATGTGGCGCACATCCACACAGCCGATGTCAGGATGGCGGCTGTCACTGGAGCGGTTGCGGTTATCGCCCATGACGAACACTTCATCCTCTGCCAGTGTCACAGGAAAGCTCAGCCCCTCTTCGGTATAGGTGGGCTCCCGGATGTAAGGCTCCTCAAGGGCTTCCCCGTCCACATAGACGATGCCCTTGTCAAAGTCAATATCCACGCTCTGTCCGCCTACGGCGATCACGCGCTTGACGATGGTAGCCCCATCCTCAAAGCTCTTTTTGGAAAGGATCACGATATCGCCCTGCTGCAGCTCACCGCACAGGGAACGGTTTACCACCAGAAGCTGGTCGCCATGCTGCAGTGTATTGCGCATGGAACCGCCATCCACGCTGATGATCCGCAGAGCAAACAGGAACACCAGCGTTACCACCACAACGGTTTCCGCCAGCAGCTTTATGTTTTCATAAAGCTCACGACCACTTTTTTTCTCCTGCTTCATACTGCCTCCCGGAACATATACAAACTCATCATGGTAGTATACCAAAAAAATCCCCGTTTCACAAGAGAAGAGGGATATTTTTTATATAGTTGAAAATTGTGAGGATGACCCTTTACCTTGTATTTTCGCTGTATAAACTGTATTATAGTGTCAAAGTTGTGTCTACTTTACGAAAGTAAACAGTTCTGATAAGAAAAGAGTGTGGATTTCCACACCCTTTATTTGCGTTCTATTTAGTTCACCAAATTGAAAATTGTCTACCCTATAAAGAATTCAAATACAATTTGATTAAAGTCCCTCGCTTCTTCGTACGCAGCATGCCCTAAGCCATCATACATATGTATTTTACATCCGAGTTTCTCTGCAATCTCTTCGGAAGCGCTGCCTGTAACGACTTTATCCTGCCTGCCACCCAAGACAAGCACAGGGCATTTGATTTTATCCAGAGTTTCGTACACATTGCAAGTCAGGCAGGCTTTAGCCAATATCACAAATCGCCTCACATCCTTTGGCTTTTGCAGAATTGTCAGCAGAGGCATAAACGGACGATACCTTTTTACATAGGCATCAGAGTACATTTTTTCAGCCATATCTGCAACAAGCGCCTTCATGGCTCCCAGTTCCGCCATTTCAATCCAGTTGTTGATAACTTGCTTGACTGTATCATTATTTTTGGAAAGTGTTACGGCAAGAACCAGTTTTCTTACCAAATCAGGCCTGTCGATTGCAAGGTATTGCGCAATCATTCCACCTTGCGATACACCAAATACATCAGCATTTTTAATGCCTAATATATCCATGGCTATGGCAATATCAGAAGCCATATCTCTTACGGTAATAGCTTCTTGAATAACAGGCCTTCTATCAAACAGATAAACTATGTAATCCTTTGCAAAAATGCGGTACATATAAGCAAGGGATAGCGCAGCACCTTTTATTCCACGTGTATTAAGCCCCTGTATCATAACCAATGGCTTTGTTCCGTTGCCGAATGTTATATA
>JAFQRI010000055.1 GCA_017410185.1 Oscillibacter sp.
AGGGTGGATTCCGCTTCCCATCATGAGTTCACGGCAGAAGGCACCAGAACTTACATCCTGGACGCCGTGTGGCTGGAGAACTGGCACCTCATTGTCATCTATGCCGCAGTGGGCGTTCTCTGCACCATTTTCGCTTGGCTCCTTTATCGCCGCCGCCGCAGCGAGGCCGCAGGCGACGTGGTGGCTGTGGGCTGGATGAAGCCCGTGTTCCGCTGGGGCGTTACCGCCTGCTGTGCCCTCCTTGGCGGTCAGGCATTGTACCTCATGTTCCTGCAGGATGAGGATTACCGCGTTGGCCCCATGGTCATCTGCATGGTGGTGGCGGGCACCATCGGCTACTATGCCGCCCGGATGCTCCTTGCCAAGTCCCTCCGGGTCTTCAAGGGCAGCTGGAAGGGCATTGCCACGCTGGCGGTCCTCTCCGCCGCGTTGTGCCTGAGCCTTGAGGCAGATCTTCTGAACATCGAAAGAAGGGTGCCTGCCATCGACAGCATCGACACCGTGCAGCTCTATATGGCAAACAACACCTATTATTTTGACGCCGACGAGGAGGCAGAGCTTCTGGAGGAGGTCCGCACGCTCCATGCCGCCATCGCCGCCGACGCGGATTATATCGAAAACTTCTCCTACGAGCGCTATGAAACGGAGAAGTACAGCGGAGATTATAACAGCAACGTTTCCCGCTACAACACCTTTGAGATCCGCTACACGCTGAAAAGCGGCATCGAGATGCGCAGATATTACCGCATCCCCATCGTTCGGCAGCGGACGGAGCAGCAGGGCACCTATGACCAGCTTGTGACCGCGCTGGTAAACAGCGAGGAGATGAAGACCAAGCGGCTCCATTTCGGCGATCCTGATTTTACGCTGTCCTCCGGTTATCTCTGGGCAACCAACAGCGGCAGCTATGATTTCTCTACCCGGGAGGCAAAGCTCATTCATGACGCGGTGTATGCCGATCTGAAGGCGGGCAACTGGGGTGACCATGACTTCTTTGAGCGCAACGATGCCTATTACTATGACATGAATCTGGAGTTCAACTTTGCCCGCAGAGATGACAGGGCGGATTACACCCGCTACGACTATATCAACATCAATCTCCATCCCGGCATGATCAACACCATCCGGTGCCTGCTGGATATGGGTGTGATCACCGAAGCGGACCTGAAAACCAACATCGAGCTGTATCCCGACCGTTATGATTACAACTATCAGATCTGGGGGGAGAAGTACGGTGAGCTCACCAGCTTTCCGGATTACGGCCTGAGCAGCAGCGTGGGCATTATCGGCGGCGCTGACGGTCCCACCGCCGTTGTTGTGAGCGGTTTCTGACATGGCGCGGCGAAAGAGAGAACCCAACCGTCTGCTTGTTTTGATCCTTGCGGCGCTGGTGGCCGCAAACAGCATCATTATCGTATCCCGACTGGGGAGGGGAGCGCCCCTCCCCGGCGCGGGCGTGGAACTGCCGGAATATGTGACGAAGGATTATATTGTAAAAAACCCCTACTCCCGTCCCGGCACCCCCCTGACGGAGATCAACGCCGTGGTCATTCATTATGTGGGCAATCCTGACAGCTCTGCCATAGCCAACCGGAATTATTTCAATAATCTGGCGCTGACCCATGAGACCTATGCCAGCAGCCATTTTGTTGTGGGGCTGGAGGGGGAAGTGATCGCCTGCGTGCCCCTGACCGAGGTGGCCTACGCCTCCAATGACCGTAACGGCGACACGGTGTCTATCGAAGTCTGCCATCCGGATGCGGGCGGCGAGTATGCTCCGGAAACTTACGAACGGGTGGTGGAGCTTGCGGCATGGCTGTGCGAAACATTTGATCTAAAAGCGGAGGAAGATATCATCCGGCATTATGATGTAACGGGGAAAATCTGTCCCAAATTTTATGTGGAGCATCCCGAGGCGTGGGAGAGGCTGAAAGCTGATATCGCCGAAGCAATGCCCTGAAAGGAAGCGGCTTATGAAAAAGCGGTTTGAAATGACGTCTGCCTCCCTGCACGTTCTGGCCATGGCGCTGATGGTGTGCGATCATCTGTGGGCCACCATCATTCCGGGAAACCAGTGGCTTACCACGGTTGGCAGACTCACCTATCCCATCTACGCCTTTTTGCTGGTGGAGGGGTATTTCCACACCCGGGATGTGAAAAAGTACGCCCTGCGTCTGGCAGCGCTGGCGATCCTTTCTGAGATCCCCTTCAATCTGATGTACAGCTCGCAGATTTTTTATCCCGTGCATCAAAATGTCATCTGGACGCTGCTCATTGGCCTTGGCTGCGTGCATCTGAATGAGCGGGTGCGGGAGCGGGGGATGGTTCTGCGCATCCTCACGGCAGGCGGGACCCTTTTGGGCGGCGCGCTGCTGGGGCTTTTGTCCTTTGCGGACTATAATGCCCCGGGTGTTTTGACCATTCTGGTGTTTTATTTCTTTCGGGGACGGAAGTGGTGGTGCCTTGCGGGCCAGACTGCTCTGCTCTACTACCTGAATGTGGAAGTGCTCAAGGGCCTTGCCTTTGAGGTGGAGCTCTTTGGGCAGACCCATTTCATCGTGCAGCAGGGCGTTGCCCTCTTTGCCCTCATTCCCATCTGGCTCTACCGGGGCCGCAAAGGAAGAGGCGGACGGGGATTTCAGTATGCCTGCTATGCCTTCTACCCCCTGCATATGCTGGCGCTGCATCTGATCCGCAGTATGATTTGAAAAATTTACGCATTTGTTGAAACAAAAATAGCCGCAGCTTCGTCTATATAGTCAGAGACTGTGAAAGTGTGAGGAAAGGAGCCTTCCACTATGGAGAAAAAAGCACGCACCGAGCGCCAGCGCTGGCGCATCTGGGTCGATACCGAGCGCAAGATCGTGTCCTTCCACGAGGAGGAAGGCTGCGAGCTCATCGAATTTTACAGCAGGGAGATGTTCATGCACTGCGTGGATCAGTACACCTGCCGCCAGTTCCGGTATCAGTAAAGAAACTGCGTCCTTCCAGATCCTGCGGGATCCGGAAGGACGCGGTTTTTTATGTGCTGTCAGATAGTCAGTGCAATCAGGGTGTGGATGATGACGGGGTAAAGGGCAACGATGCCCACAAGGCGCACGATATGCATTCCCGCGACCTTTACACTGTCCGCCCCCATATCTTCGGAGATAAGGGCCATGTCGGTAATACCGCCGGGGGCGCAGGCGAACAGAGCGGTAACGATATCCAGATGAAACAGGCGGGAGATGATGTGGGCCGATACCAGGTCCAGCAGGAGGAAGCTGACAACAGCGATCAGCGTTACCATGCCAAGGTCCAGCATTTGGGTGATCTGTGCCCGGCCAACAGTGCAGCCGATGAGAGCGCCGGCAAACATCTGAACGAAGCGCCGCAGATTCAGCGGCATATAGCTGCGGTCGGTGACCACATTGAAAGCCGCGCAGCCTGCCATGGAAAAGGCGATGGCGCCGCATGGCACACCAAGATATTTTCCGATGCCGCCGCAGATAAGACCGATCATCAGTGTCAGGATCAGATCGCCCCTGTTACGGGTCCGCCCGTTTTTTTTGCTTTTTTCAAAACGGCTGCGGGCGATGGCCTTTCCGTGAAGGGCCTTGATAAGGCCCGGAAGAAGCGCTGTTGTAAAAATGACCCGCAAGGTTTGGATCAATGCCACCACAGAGGACTCCGCGTGAAAATCCATGGAAGCCAGAGTCATATCGGTGATGCCGCCGGGGGCCATGGCGAACAGGGCGGTGGGAATGGAGAGGTCGGAAATGGAATAGATCAAAAGGCCCATGCATACGGCAAAGGTCAGCATAATACAAAGAAGGAGCAGTGCCGGTTTGAGGATCGTCTTCAGATCCTGCAGGTTGGAGCGGGAAATTTTGGCGCCGATATAGACGCCGGTGGCGACCTGCGTGAAAAATTTCACCTCCGCAGGCATATACGCCATTTCAAAAACGATGTTCAGCACCGCGGTGGCAAGCATGGCGCCAATGAGGGCGCCTGCAGGTACCCGAAGCTTCAAAGCCAGCCAACCGCCCAGAATGGCAACGGCGGCAGTGAGCAGGATCGTCAAGAGAGATCACCTCGGATCGTCAGAATGTATATTTCTTTTTCATGAATTCCTCAATGAGGTTTCGCACCGCTATGGGGAGATAAGCGTCTTTTGCTGTTGCCACCACAAAGGTATACGGCACAGCGATGGATTCATCAATGCGGAAGATATCACGGCCCTCCGTTTCAGGAGAAAGCTGCTTTCGGGGAACCAGAACAGAGGCATAGTCCACCTCGGCCAAAGCGTTGAGGGTAATGATGCTTCGGCAGACCTGCTGTACCTTGGGCACGATGCCCGCGTTGGCAAAAATCTGATCGCAGACCATGCGGCTGCGCTGGGTGGGCAAGGTCAGGATCACAGGTTCTTCACGGAAGAAATTCAGGTCCAGATAGGGCTCGTCACAGCCGTCTTTATAATAGATGAAGTCTTGATAGGCGCTGATCCTGCGGGGAAGCACAATGATGTCATCCGAGCTGATCTCAAAAAAGTTCAGCTTGTTTATATTCAGGATGGGAGGATGGAGAATACCAATGTCCACCTCGTTGCGCAAAAGCTTCGTTTCGATCTCATCGCTGTGGGCCTCCACCAGAGTAATGGTGACGCCGGGATGAGCAGACTGAAATTCCGGCAGGATGTAGGGCAGCACATAGGTGGCCTGTGTGCCGGTGAAGCCGAGGCGAATCTCGCCGTTTTCCGCGTTTTTTACATCCCGGATCTTTTTTGCCAGCTCAGAGCGCTCCTGAAGCACCCGCTGGGCGAATTCCAGAAAACAGACGCCCTCACTGGTCAAAACAACACCGCTGCTGTTTCGAACCACAAGACTTACGCCCATTTCCTTTTCGATCTTCTGGAGGCATTGGCTCAGTGCGGGCTGGGCCACATAGAGCATGGCGGCGGCACGGGTAATGCTTTTTTCCCGAGAAATGGCAATAAAATATTCCAGATCCTTCAGCGTCATAGATCGGTCTCCTTTATAACACTCTTGACGAAATCCTTACAGCTGTATCATACTCTAAAAACGCACCGAAGCACAAGAGAATTTCGAAAAAGAAGAAACCGGTTCGGCCGCGAAAGGCGGTCGAACCGGTTGAAGGGGAAGAAAAGAGGAAATTACTTGGCAGCCTTCTCGGCGGCCTTTTTCTTCTTCTTGATCTGGTTGTTGACCACGCTGAAAACGGCGGTGCCGAGGATGATCAGCAGGATGACCAGGCTGACGGGACGGGTCACAAAGATCATGTAGCTGCCCTTGGAGAGCATCAGGGACTGGCGGAAATAGCTCTCGAGAGAGGAGGCCAGAACCACGGAGAGGATCAGCGGACCGGTAGGCAGCTTGAACTTCTTGGTCACATAACCAAACAGACCGAAGATCAGCATCAGCCAAACGTTGAAGAAGCTGTAGTTCAGCGCATAGGCGCCAACGCAGCACAGAGCCAGAACCAGAACAGACAGGTGCTTTTCCACGATGCGGATGGCGTTAACGAACACGGGGATCATCAGCAGGTTGGAGATCAGCAGGAAGATGTTGGCAATGAACAAGCCTGCGATCATAGCCCAGACGATGTCGCCGGACTCCACCATCAGCAGAGGACCGGGACGCATGCCGAACATAATGAACACGCCCAGCAGGATGGCGGTGCCGCCGGAACCGGGGATACCCATGGTGATCAGGGGAACCAGAGCGCCGCCGACAGAAGCGTTGTTGGCAGCTTCGGGAGCGGCAAGACCCTCAGGAGCGCCCTTGCCGAAGCGGTCGGGATCCTTGGCCAGCTTTTTCTCGCCGGCATAGGCCAGGAAGGTGGCGATGGTGCCGCCGGCTGCGGGCAGAATGCCGATCACAGTGCCGATCAGGGAGCCGCGCAGCATGGGCAGAGAAACTTCCTTGAGCTCTTTGCGGTTGGGGAAATACTCACGCAGCTTGAAGTTGGGCTTGCCCAGTTCCAGATGCACATTGTGCTCCACATTGTGCAGCACTTCGCCGATACCGTACATACCCATGATGACAACGACGAAATCGATGCCTTCCAGCAGCTCGGGAGCATAGCAGAAACGGGTGTAGCCGGAAACGAAGTCGCAGCCAACAAGGCCGATGATGAAGCCGATGACGGTCATCAGCATAGCCTTCATCACGGAATCGCCGGCCAGCAGGGCGATGGTGCAAAGACCCAGCAGGAGCAGCATGAAGTATTCGGGGGCGCCAAAGCTGATGACCAGATCTGCGATGGTGGGAGCCATAAAGATCAGCACGGCGATGCCGAAGAAGCCGCCCATGAAGGAGCTGATGGCGGAAATGCCCAGTGCGAAGCCGCCGCGGCCCTGGCACATGAGGGGATAACCGTCCATACAGGTGACGATAGCGGGAGCATCACCGGGGGTGTTGATGAGGATGGAGGTGATGCGGCCGCCAAACATAGTGCCCATGTAAACGCCCATCAGCAGAGCAAGGCCCGCAGTGGGATTCATGGTAAAGGTCATGGGGATCATCAAAGCAAGGCCTGCGGAGGGGCCAAGGCCGGGCAGAGCGCCGACCACGGTACCCACCAGAGAACCCAGCAGGATGATCAGCAGGTTATAGGGGGTCATCATCTGGAGACAGCCGCCCCAGAAATCAAGCAAAATTTCAAGCATTGTAACGACCTCCCCTTAGAAGAAATTGCAGATGGTCATAGGAACCTTCAGCCAGACGTGGAAGATAGCGTAGATCAGCGCGCTGGTAATAATAGAGACCTTTGCAGCCGTGAACACAGGATGTCTTTCCACGAAGAAAATGACAGAAAAGATGTAAACTGCAACGCTCAGGACGATGCCCACGTGCTCCATGCAGAAGATCAGCAGTGCGGTAGCCAGGATGTAAAGAAGCATCTTGGGGATGGATTCCTTCTTCACAGAGGCGTTGGTCTTGTCCTTGAGGTCCAGCAGCAGCAAAATGGCGCAGCAGACAATGATGGCACCCAGCATGATCAAAGGCAGGAAACCGGGGCCGATGGTGTACTGAGAGTCCTTGGGAAGGCCCAGGGCCTCAGGCATCATCAGGCCGGCTACCAGAGCCAGCAAAACAAGAAATGCCCGATACAGTGTAATCATAAATACTCCTTAACAACTCTTTAGCGGAAGAAGAATGGAGGCGGCTGGGCCGCCTCCATCGTGAACAGATCAGATCAGGCCGGCCTCGGTCATGGCCTTAGTGAACTCGGCATTGACTTCGTCCAGGTAAGCCTTGAAGTCGTCGCCGGTGAGGAAGTGAGGCTCAACGCCGTTGGCCTCAAGATAATCCTTGTGCCATGCGTCGGTCTCGTTGACCTTGGTCATCAGGTCGATGTAGAACTCCTTCTCAGCCTCGGAGATGCCGGCGGGAGCGCAGACACCGCGGTACAGGCTCATCTCGATGTTGTAGCCCTGCTCGACGGCGGTGGCAACATCGGGGTTGGCGGTCAGACGCTCGGGAGTGAAGGTGGCGATGCAGGTGAAGTCGCCGGTGTTGATGTACTCAGAAACGGTGTTGTAGTTGCAGCAGATGGAAGTGACCTGGCTGCCCAGCAGAGCAGTGACCTGCTCGCCGTCGCCGTTGTAAGGAACATAGTTGATCTCAACACCCTTGGCAGCGTTCAGCTTGGTGGTGATGATGTGGTCAACGGTACCAACGCCGGTGCCGCCCAGAGAAACGTCGGGAGTGGCCAGCAGCTCATCCAGGTTGGTGATGCCGGAGTCAGTGCGGACGACGATGATGGAGGGGTCCAGACCCAGCAGAGCGATGGGAGTGAAGTCCTCATAGTTGAAGCCCAGCTGAGTCTTCAGGGGAGTGGTGGTGAAAGAAGAGGTGGTGCACATCAGGTAGTGGGGGTCGCCGGCGTGGCCGTCAACGTAAGCCATGCCGATGGCGCCGGAGCCGCCGTCCTTGTTGACAACGTTGAAGTTGGCAGTGCTCAGCTTCTCGTCAACAATGATCTTCTGCATGGTACGCAGCAGGATGTCGTGACCGCCGCCGGCACCGTAGCAGGCGACCATCTCGATGGCGCGGTCGGGAGTCCAGGCTTCGGGAGCGGCAGGGGTGGAAGCAGCGGGTGCGGAAGCAGCGGGAGCAGAAGCAGCGGGAGCAGAAGCGGCGGGGGCCTCTTCCTTCTTGGCGCCGCAGGCGGTCATGCTAAGAGCCATAACCAGAGTCAAAACGAGCGCGGTAAGTCTTTTCATATTCATATCCTCCTATTCAATGCAACCTTTGTTTCAGGTTTCTTGTTCATTGTAACAAAATTGACATGTGAGGAAAAATACGAAAAAGCGATGTGGCCATAAGGAAAAAATGTGCGCATCACGTTTCGGCATACTGAAAAACATTGCCCCTGATAAAAAGTAGCGGTTTGCAGTTGTTTTGCAAATGAAACAGGCAAAAGGGAGAGTAGAACGACCATTTTCTTCACGTATCCATTGACAAATGGGTAAAATGTGATATGATGACTAAGAATTGAATCATTTTGGCGAGGAAAAGGAAGAGTAACCCTTTGTGAAAGCAAAGAGAGCTGCCGTTTTGGTGCGAGGCAGCGTGAAGCAGGGGATGAAAATCACCTTGGAGCCTCCGGCTGAAAGACACCGTGTGTCAATAGGTTTGGACGGATGATGCCCGTTATCGCATCAGCCTGTGTCAGCAGGCAGTGAGCGGCTTTTTCCCGCAAGGGAAGAGCAACCAGGAGTGGTACCGCAGAGTGTTTTCAAGCGCTTTGTCTCTTGCAAGAGGGGCAGAGGGCTTTTTTGTTTTCCCCTGTCATCAAAACTACATTATTTATATAAAAGGAGACGCGGATATGGATTACAACAAGACCATCAATCTGCCCAAAACCGAATTCCCCATGCGTGCGGGTCTGCCCAAGCGTGAGCCGGATATGCTCAAGCGCTGGAAGGAGCAGAACCTGTACACTGAGCTGCTGAAGAAGAACGAGGGTAAGCCCCGTTTCTCTCTCCATGACGGCCCTCCGTTTTCCAACGGCATGCTGCACATGGGCCACGCCCTGAACAAGTCCATTAAGGATATGATCGTTCGTTCCTATGCCATGCGCGGCTACTACACCCCCTATGTTCCCGGCTGGGATAACCACGGCATGCCCATCGAGTCTGCTATCATCAAGGAGCAGAAGCTCAACCGCAAGGCAATGAGCGTGCCCGAGTTCCGCTCTGCCTGCCATGCCTACGCCCAGAAGTATGTGGATCTCCAGAGTGAGGGCTTCCAGCGCATGGGCGTTGTGGGCGACTGGGAGAACCCCTATCTGACCATGTCTCCCGGCTTTGAGGCTGAGGAGGTCCGCGTCTTTGGCAACATGTACAAGCGCGGCTATATCTACAAGGGCCTCAAGCCCGTCTACTGGTGCCCCCATGACGAGACCGCTCTCGCCGAGGCCGAGATCGACTACAAGGACGATCCCTGCACCACCGTGTATGTGAAATTCCCCATGAACGACGATCTGGGCAAGCTGGCTTCTTACGATAAGAGCAAGCTCTTCTTCGTCATCTGGACCACCACTATCTGGACCCTGCCCGGCAACCTGGCCATCGCCCTCAACCCCGTGGAGAGCTATGCTCTGGTGAAGGTCCCCTCCGGCGAGGTTTTCATCATGGCTGAGGCTCTGGTGGAGAAGGTCATGAAGGTGGGCGGCTACAGCGAGTATGAGATCGTGGAGACCCAGAGCGGCGCCTTCTTCGAGAATATGCTGGCTGACCATCCCTTCCTGCCCAAGACCTCCCGCCTGCTGCTGGCTGACTATGTCACCATGGATTCCGGTACCGGCTGCGTCCACACCGCTCCCGGCTTCGGTGCCGACGACTATCAGACCTGCCGCCGCTACGGTATGGAGATGGTGGTGCCTGTGGACGATCAGGGCCGTCACACCGACTATGCCGGCAAGTACGCCGGTCTCAAGACTGAGGAGTCCAACCCTATCATTCTCGCCGACATGAAGGAAAGCGGCGCCCTCTTTGCTTCCGAAGATATCGTTCACAGCTATCCTCACTGCTGGCGCTGCAAGGGCCCCATCATCTTCCGTGCCACTCCCCAGTGGTTCTGCTCCGTTGACACCTTCAAGGACGAGGCATGCGCCGCCTGCGACGATGTACGCTGGGTCCCCGGCTGGGGTCTGGACCGCATGAAGGCCATGATCCGCGAGCGTACCGACTGGTGCATCTCCCGTCAGCGCAAGTGGGGTCTGCCCATCCCCGTGGTCTACTGCAAGGATTGCGGCAAGCCCGTTTGCAATGATGAGAGCATCGAGGCCATCTCCGCCCTCTTCGCCGCTGAAGGCTCCAACGCCTGGTTCCAGAAGAGCGCTGAGGAGATCCTGCCTGCCGGCTTTACCTGCCCCCACTGCGGCAAGAGCACCGGCTTTGAGAAGGAAGAGGATACGCTGGACGGCTGGTTCGACTCCGGCGCCACCCACTTCGCATCCATGAAGAAGGATCAGGGCTTCTGGCCTTCCGATATGTATCTGGAGGGTCTTGACCAGTATCGCGGTTGGTTCCAGTCCGCCCTGCTGACCGCCGTCGGCTCCACCGGCGTTGCCGCAGCTCCCTTCAAGACCTGCGTCACCCACGGCTGGACCGTTGACGGTGAGGGCAAGGCCATGCACAAGTCTCTCGGCAACGGCATGGATCCCTACGAGATCATGAATAAGTACGGCGCAGACCTGCTGCGTCTGTGGGCCGCCAGCGCCGACTATCATGCCGATGTCCGCTGCTCCGACGCCATCTTCAAGCAGCTGAGCCAGAACTATCTGAAGTTCCGCAATACCGCCCGCTACTGCCTGGGCAACCTCGACGGCTTCGACCCCAACGACCTCACTCCCGCTGCTGAGATGGAGGAGCTGGATAAGTGGGCTGTCACCCGCCTCAACGCCCTCATCGAGAAGTGCTTCAACGCTTACGACGAGTATGAGTTCCTGGTCATCACCCACGCTGTCAACGACTTCTGCGTGGTGGATATGTCCAACTTCTATCTGGACATCATCAAGGACCGCCTCTACTGCGAGGAGACCGATGGCGCCAAGCGCCGCAGCGCCCAAACGGCTCTGTATCTGATCCTCGATACCATGACCAAGATCATGGCTCCCATCCTCTGCTTCACCAGCGATGAGATCTGGCTGGCCATGAAGCACCGCGAGGGCGATGACGAGCGCAACGTGCTGTTCAACGACATGAATAAGCCCTTCGCCGACTATGCTCTCTCTGCTGAGGAGATGGCCAAGTGGGAGAAGATCATCGCCGTGCGTACCGTGGTCAACGGCGCGCTGGAAGCTGCCCGTGCCGAGAAGAAGATCGGTAAGGCTCTGGAGGCTGCTGTTTCCCTCACCGTCACCGCAGAGGAAGCCTTCCTCGCAGAGATGGATGCCGAGCTGCTCTCCGACCTCCTGATCGTCTCCAAGGTCACTGTCACCGTTGGCAGCGAGCTCGCTGCCAACGTGGACAACGCCCCCGGCGCCAAGTGCCCCCGCTGCTGGAAGCACAGCGAGAACGCCGGCACCGACGACCTGTGCCCCCGCTGCGCAGCCGTGGTTGCCAAGCTGCCCCAGTTCTAAAACATTCACAAAAGAACGGCTCAGTCCATTTTGGACTGAGCCGTTCTTTTGTGAGCTTTTGCGGCCCGCTGCAGCGCACTTCGTCGACACAAGCGTCGCATCACTCGCTTCCGCCATGATGGCGAAAGCTCTATCGCTGCGCTGTGTCTCCTCTCCCCACGCGACCCGTTTCACTGGGCTCGCGCGGGGGCCCTGTTGTCCGTGAGTCGTCGTGCACGTTTGCAGGCTGAGAAGAATTTTCCGCCACGTACACGCCGCGGCGAAAAATGATTATGATTCTTTGCCGCTGATCGCGGCAAACCCTGCGGGGCTTTTAAAAATCAGCAGCCGCTCTTGGCGCGGAGCTTCTTCAGCTGTACTTCAAATTCCTCCGTCAGGCCGCAGTGAAGCTCCACGGCCTCACCTGTCCGGGGATGGAGAAACCGCAGGCCCACAGCGTGGAGGCACTGGCCCTGCAGACCGGGAACAGCCTTTTTGCTGCCGTACACCGTGTCGCCGAGGATGGGATGGCCGGTGTGGGCCATGTGGACACGGATCTGGTGGGTGCGGCCCGTCTCCAGGCGGCACTCCACATAGGTGAAGCCCTGATACCGCTCCAGCACCTGCCAGTGGGTCACAGCCCGGCGGCCATCGTGAACGACGGCCATTTTTTTGCGGTCAATGGGGTGGCGGCCGATGGGGGCGTCCACGGTGCCGCAGTCCTCACGGAGATTGCCGGTGACGATGCAGCGGTAAACACGGCTGAGGGTGTGATCCTGCAGCTGGTCGGAGAGACCTTGATGGGCAAGGTCATTTTTGGCGGCGATGATGAGACCGCTGGTGTCCCGGTCAATGCGGTGGACGATGCCGGGGCGCAGCTCTCCCCCGATGCCGGAGAGGCTGTCGCCGCAGTGGTAAAGCAAGGCGTTGACCAGCGTACCGTCGGGATGCCCGGGGGCGGGATGCACCACAAGGCCTTTGGGCTTGTTCACCACGATCACATCGCCGTCCTCATAGACGATGTCCAGCGGGATATCCTGAGGCACAAGGGCAATGGGAGCGGGATCGGGAACCTCTACCTCCACTGTCTCGCCGCCCCTGAGCTTATAATTTTTGGCAACCGCTTTTCCGTTCACCGTCACCTGCCCGCTCTCAATGAGCTTCACTGCGCCGGAGCGGGTGGTGGCTTCCAGCTGGTCGGCAAGAAAGGCGTCGAGGCGGGTGGAGGCGTGTTCTTCACTTGTCAGCAGCGTCAGCTTCTCCATGGGGCAGATCCTTTTTGTCGTATTTTTCGTAGAACCAGAGATAGTAGGCGCAGCCGACCACGCAGCCGCACACGATGCAGATGTCCGCAATGTTGAATACGGGGTAATTCATAAAGGTCAGGTCAAACATGTCCACCACATAGCCAAAGCGCAGGCGGTCGATGATGTTGCCAAGGCCCCCGGAGATGACAAGGCTTGCGGCAAACAGACCCAGCGGGTGGCGGACGATGCCTCGCACCACGAAATAGAGGATGGTCAGCACGATGGCGGAGGTGACAGCGATGAGCAGCCACCGCATGCCGGAAAAGCTGGACCAGGCTGCGCCGTAATTGTGCACCGTGCGCAGCTGCATGATGCCGGGGAGGAAGGGCGTGGTCTCTCCCAGAGGGAGGTTCGCCACCACCCAGGCCTTGAACCACTGATCCAGAGCCAGAAGCGCCGCTCCCAAAGCGGCAAAAACACCGTAAAGCATGGAAGATCTCCTTGCAACATTTCATTTGCAGATAGTTTACACGGTTTTGCCAGAAAATGCAACCGCCCACGGGGGAGAGGTGCAAAGCCCTTGTACTTTTTCCTCTTTTGTGTTATGATAATTCAGTTAAAATAGCGAAACTATCAAATTCCGGAGGAATTTCCATTGGAACGTAAAAATGTATTGATCTGCGCTGAGGATCTGGAGCGTCAGCAGCAGTTTGAAAAGAAAATTGCCGACATGTTTGCCGCCCGCGAGGCTCATCCCCGGGCCTGTATCGATACCTTCGGCTGCCAGCAGAACGTGGCCGACGGGCAGAAGCTCATGGGTATGCTGGAAAAGTGCGGCTTTACCTTCACCGACGACGCGAAGGAGGCCGATCTCGTTATTCTCAATACCTGCGCCATCCGTGAGCACGCAGAGCAGCGGGTTTTCGGCAACCTCGGTATTCTCACCCACACGAAAAAGGAAAATCCCGAGCAGGTCATCTGCCTTTGCGGCTGCATGGCCCAGGAGGAGCGGGTCTCCAAGCGCATCAGGGAGTCTTACCGCCATGTGAATCTGGTCTTCGGCCCTCAGGCCTTGTGGAAGTTCCCCGAGCTTCTCTGGCAGGTGTACCAGACGAAAAAGCGGGTCTTCTCCGTTGCCGATGAGCACGGCACCATTGCCGAGGGTATCCCCGTGGTGCGGGAAAAGGGCGTGAAGGCATGGGTTTCCATCATGTACGGCTGCAACAACTTCTGCTCCTACTGCATCGTGCCCTACGTCCGGGGCCGGGAGCGCAGCCGCGACCCCGAGTGCGTGCTGCAGGAAGTGCGGGAGCTGGTGGAAGCAGGGTATAAGGACATTACCCTCCTGGGCCAGAACGTGAACTCTTACGGTAACGACCTGGACATTGGTTATCACTTCCCCGATTTGCTGCGGGATATCAACAAGATCCCTGGTGAATACCTGATCCGCTTCATGTCCAGCCATCCCAAGGACGCTACCTACCAGCTCTTTGACGCCATGGCAGAGTGTGAGCACGTTGCAAAGCAGCTGCATCTGCCGGTTCAGTCCGGCAACGACCGGGTGCTTAAGGAAATGAACCGCCGCTACACCCGGGAGAAGTACCTCGACCTCATCCGCTATGCCAAGGAGAAGATGCCCGGTCTGGTGCTGACCTCCGATATCATCATCGGTTTCCCCGGTGAGACGGAGGAAGAGGCCATGGATACCGTGTCTCTGGTGGAAGAGGTGGGCTATGACGCCCTCTTTACCTTTATCTATTCTCCCCGCCCCGGCACCAAGGCGGCAGCAATGCCTGATCCTGCCAGCCGCGGGGAGAAGCAGAAGTGGTTCGACAAGCTCTGTCAGGTGCAGAACGACAAGTCTGCTGCCTTGCATGCCGCCTACATCGGCAAGACCGTGCGGGTTTTGGTGGACGGAAAGAGCGATGATGAAAATTACCCCCTTGCCTCCCGCACCGAGGGCAACCGTCTGGTGCGCCTCAAGGGCGATGATAGCCTCATGGGCCAGTTTGTGAATGTGAAGATCACCGGCAGCAACACCTGGGCACTTTACGGAGAGGTGGAAAAAAGATGAAGTTTACGACCCTTTTTGAAAATACATCCTGCAGCGAGGAACTGGCCCACGGCCACGGCCTGAGCATTTACATTGAGACTGCAAAGCATAAGATCCTCTTTGACATGGGTCCTGACGACGGATTCCTGAAAAACGCAAAAAAACTGGGTGTGGATCTGGAGGCGGTGGACACCGCTGTGCTCTCCCACGGGCATTACGACCACGGCGGCGGTCTGGAGACCTTCTGCTGGCAGAACCCCAAGGCGAAGATCTACATCCATCAGGCAGCCTTTGGCGACTATTATTCCAACCATCCCGAGCAGGGACTGGAGTATATTGGCATCGACCAGTCTCTGGATCTCTACCGTTTCACCCTGACGGGGAATGAAACGGTCATTGACGAGGAGCTGATGCTCTTTGGCGACGTAGCAGATCCCATCGGGGCGCTCTCTGCCAGCGCAAACCTCTGCCAGAAGACCTGGGACGGCGTGAGGCAGGACGTGTTCTATCACGAGCACAACCTCCTCATCCGGGAGGGGGACAAGGCGGTGCTGGTGGCAGGCTGCGCCCACCGGGGCATCGTGAATATCGTGAACAAGGCGGAAAAGCTTCTGGGCCGCCGGCCTGACGCGGTGATTTCCGGCTTCCATCTCTTCCGCCTCACGGCGGGAGATCCCAAGGCCGACGAGCTGATCCACGACACCGCCGAGGCCCTGACGGCAGGTGATACCGTTTACTACACCGGCCACTGCACCGGCGACTATGCCTTTGAGTGCCTGAAAGAGATTCTGGGAGACCGTCTCCACCGTATCTCCGGCGGCGTGTCTTTTGAGATTTGATTTTATGTTAGGAGTGTGACCCCATGGCAGAGCTGACCCCCATGATGAAGCAGTATCTGGAGATCAAAGAAAATAACCCCGACTCCATCCTGTTTTTCCGACTGGGTGACTTTTATGAAATGTTCGCTGACGACGCCCGGGTCGCCTCCAAGGAGCTGGATCTGACCCTCACCAGTCGGGACCGGGGCAAGCACGCAAAGCCCGCCGAGGAGCAGATGCCCATGTGCGGCATCCCCTACCACGCGTCGGATTCCTACATTGCCCGCCTCATCGCCAAGGGCTATAAGGTGGCCATTTGTGAGCAGGTGGAGGACCCTGCCACTGCCAAGGGACTTGTAAAGCGGGATATCATCCGCGTGGTGACCCCCGGCACGGTGATCGACGCGGCATGCCTTGAGGATAAGTCCTCCAACTTCCTGTGCGGCATTTATTTGGACGAAGCCGTGGCGGGCATTGCCTTTTGCGACATCACCACCGGCAAGACGCATCTGACTGCTTTTTCCGACAGCGGCAAGGTAGATCACCTCATCAACGAGCTGGGGCGCTTTTCCCCGGCGGAGGCCATCCTCAGTGCCGGTGCATGGGGGGAAAAGAGCCTTGTGGAGGCGCTGACGGAGAAGTTCCACTGCCGCTGTGAGCAGGGCCAGCGCCGCTTTGAGCTGAACGCGGCGGAAAAAAGCATCCGCGCCCAGTTCGGCGAGGAGGCTGTGAGCCGTCTGCCCGCGGGCAATCCCGCTGCCGCACTGGCGCTGGGGGGACTGCTCAGTTACCTTTACGAAACACAAAAAACAGACCTCAGCCACATCAACGATCTGGATTATTACGAGCAGGGCCGCTTTATGGAGCTGGACCTTGCCGCAAGACGAAACCTTGAACTGACGGAGACCCTCCGCAGCAAGGAGAAAAAGGGCAGTCTTCTCTGGGTGCTGGATAAGACCCGCACCCCCATGGGAGGGCGGTGCCTGCGCAGCTTTCTGGAGCGCCCCCTTCTCAGCGTCACCGCCATTACCCGCCGAAACGGAGCCGTTGCCGCGCTGGTGGACGACACCATCGCCCGGGAAGAACTGGTGGCTGCCATGACGGGCCTTGGGGATATGGAGCGCCTCATTGGCCGCATCGTTTACGGCACCGCCGGCGGGCGGGATATGGCATCCCTCCGCTCCGCCATTGAAAAGCTGCCCGGGATTCGGGCCCAGCTTGGGCAGTTCAGTGACCGTCATCTGCGGGAGCTGTTTGACCGCCTCGATCCTCTGGAAGACATTGGGGCGCGCATTGCCGCCACCATTGCGGACGAGCCTCCCTTCTCTGTCCGGGAAGGCGGTTTCATCCGGGAGGGTTTTCATGAAGAGGTGGACCGCCTGCGCCACATCCTCAAGGGCGGCAAGGGCTTTATCACCGAGCTGGAAGCCCGTGAAAAAGAAAAAACCGGCATCCGCACACTGAAGGTGGGCTATAATAAGGTCTTTGGCTATTACATCGAGGTGTCCAATTCTTTCAAGGATCAGGTGCCTGCGGATTATATCCGCAAGCAGACCCTGGTGAACGGCGAGCGCTTTATTACACAGGAACTCAAGGAACTGGAAAACTCCATTCTCACCGCCTCCGACCGGGTGGTGGCGCTGGAATATGAGCTCTTTACGCAGCTGCGGGAAGAAATTTCCGCCGCCGCGCAGCGCATCCAGCAGACGGCAGCCGCCGTCGCCGAGATCGACGCCCTGGTGTCTCTCGCCGTGGTGGCGGTACGAAATAATTACTGCCGTCCTGAGGTAGATGAATCCGGCGTGCTGGAGATCCGGGAGGGCCGCCATCCCGTGGTGGAGCAGGTCCTCAAGGATAGTCTCTTTGTTCCCAACGATACCTTCATGGGAGAAAAGGAAGAGCGGGTGGCTATTATCACCGGCCCCAACATGGCAGGCAAATCCACCTACATGCGTCAGGTGGCGCTGATCGTGCTGCTGGCCCAGATGGGCTCCTTTGTTCCCGCCCGCTATGCCCGCGTCGGCATCGTGGACCGGATCTTCACCCGTATCGGCGCCAGCGACGATCTCTCCGCCGGTCAGTCCACCTTCATGGTGGAGATGACGGAGGTCAGCGATATCCTGCGCCACGCAACGAAGAATTCTTTGCTGATCCTTGATGAGATCGGCCGCGGCACCTCCACCTTTGACGGCATGTCCATTGCCCGGGCGGTGCTGGAATACTGCGCCGACAAAAAGACCCTCGGCGCAAAGACCCTCTTTGCCACCCATTACCACGAGCTGACGGAGCTGGAAAACACCCTCCCCGGCACAGTGAATTTCAACATTGCCGTCAAGACCCGGGGCGAGGACATTATTTTCCTGCGCAAAATTATCCCCGGCGGCGCTGATCGCAGCTACGGCATCGAGGTGGCCCGCTTGGCGGGCCTGCCGGAAAAGGTAGTGCGCCGGGCCAAGCAGGTGCTGAAAGAATTGGAGAGTGAAAACGGTGTGACCTACACCGCCCCCAGACGGGAAAGCGATCAGGTTTCCCTCGGTTCCATCGGTGAGGGAGAGGTTCTGGATGCACTGCGCCGCTGTCAGCCCGACACTCTTACCCCCATCGAGGCCATGAGTTTGCTGTATGAGCTGAAAAAGAAGCTCTCCTGAGGAGGAACTATGGCGAAAAAACAATCATCCCTGTACATGACAGCCGGCGAGCAGATCTCCGGCGTGGTATTCTTTGTCATTTACCTTCTGGTGCTGCCCTTTGCCACCGCTCCCATCTTCCGTTTTGCGGAGCGGCTGCTGGCCACCAGTCTTTCTCCGGCTATGGAGCACACCATTTACTATTACGTGCTCTTTGCCACGACCATTATTATTTTCCATAATTTCCTTGGCCGCACCACCCACTATCTCTTTGACCGGGTCTCTCTGGTTGGAAAGACCCTCATTGCGGGTCTGGTGGCCCACTACGGTCTCAATGAACTGCTCTACCGTGTGGTGAATCTGGTGATCTCAAGCCGCACCAACCTCAACGACACCACTATCTCCGCCCAGATCGACGACGCGCCCCGCTCCACACTGCTCATCGTTATCTTCCTTGCCCCCTTTGTGGAGGAGGTGCTGTTTCGCGGCCTTGTTTTTGGCAATCTCAAGAATAAGAGCCGCCTTCTGGGCTATGCCGTCAGCTGCGCCCTTTTTGCACTGCTGCATGTATGGCAGTTTGCCGTGAATCATCAGGATGTGACCTATTTTCTGGTGATGGTGCAGTATCTGGTGCCGGGGGTCGTTCTGGCCTGGGCCTATGAGCATTCCGGCACGCTGTGGACGGCTATCGGCGTCCATGCGGCGGTGAACGCACTGAGCGTTCTTTCCGTTTTGTAAATCAACGTTTAAAGGAGACCCTGCTATGGCTTTCATTCAGCAGCTTGCGCCCCATGTTGCCGATCTTATCGCCGCCGGTGAGGTGGTGGAGCGTCCTGCCAGTGTCGTCAAGGAACTGGTGGAAAACGCCATTGATGCAGGCGCCACCGCCATCGTGGTGGAGATCCGCCGGGGCGGCATGGGATTGATCCGGGTGACGGATAACGGCTGCGGCATTGCGCCCGCAGAGCTCCCCACCGCCTTTTTGCGCCATGCCACCTCCAAGCTCCGCAGGGCGGAGGATCTTGCCGGCATCGGCACACTGGGTTTTCGCGGCGAGGCGTTGGCAGCCATTGCCGCTGTGAGCCGGGTGGAGATCCTTACCCGGCAAAAGGGCGCCGCTTCGGGCGCTGCGCTGCGTCTGGAGGGTGGTGTTCCCGGTGAGGTGGAGGACGCCGGCGCCCCCGAGGGCACCACCATCTCCGTGCAGGATCTCTTTTTCAACACCCCTGCAAGACTCAAGTTCATGCGCAAGGACAGTGCCGAGACTGCCGCTGTGGCAGGTCTCATGCAGCATCTTGCGCTCTCTCACCCTGATATTTCCTTCCGCTTCCGCAAAGATGGCGTGGATTCTCTCCACACCCCCGGCGATGGAAGGCTGGAATCTGCCATTTACGCTGCCCTCGGACGGGACTTTGCCAGAGGGCTGGTGGAAGTGCGCGGAAAAGGAGGCGATATCAGTGTCCACGGCTTTGTCACCCAGCCTCTCATGGGCCGGGGCAGCCGTGGTATGCAGACCTTCTTTGTCAACGGCCGCTTCATCAAGTCCCAGCTTCTCACCGCCGCGCTGGAGGAGGGCTACCGCAACCAGATCATGAAGGGGAAATTCCCCGGCTGCGTGCTGTTTGTGACACTGCCTGTCACGGCGGTGGATGTGAATGTGCATCCCGCCAAGACTCAGGTGAAGTTTGCCCGGGAGAAGGAAGTGTTTGACGCGGTGTATCACACCGTGCTGGACGGCTTGGAGCAGAAGAATACACCGGCTGGGGAAAAGAAGGCGGCGGAGACCGTCAATCCCCGCAATGATTTCTTCCAGACCATGGATGCAAAGACCTTCCGGCAGAGTGCGCACGCTGCCCCTCCGGTAAAGAAAGAGGAGCGGGGAGCCGCGCAGCCCACCTATCCTTCCCGCTCCCGGCCCAACTTCGGCCACGAGGGGCAGACCGTGATGCGGCTTTCCGATGTGGAAACCAAACCCGCCTATCAGGTGGATCGAAAGCCGGCTCCTGTCAGTGCCCTTGGGAAAGCGCCGGCTTCCGTTATCCCTTCCGCGCCTGCGGCGCGGGAAGAAAAAGCACCCTGGAAACCTGTTGTGGCGTCCTCCACATCTGTAAAGAAGAAAGAGGAAGCCCCGAAGGCTGCTCCGGCAGAGGAGAAAAAGCCCTTTATCCCCGCCATCCCGCAGGAAAAATTGGAACTTCCCGGGCAGGAGACCTTCCTCAAGCGGGAAGAGCTACCCTGGCGCATGGTGGGCGAGGTGCTGCGTACCTATATCATCTGTGAAAGCGCAGAGGGAGAGATCTGGCTCATTGATAAGCACGCCGCCCATGAGCGCATCAACTTTGACCGCCTTATGGCGGCGGATACGCCCCCCATGCGCCAGACGCTGCTGCGGCCCATCGCCGCGGCGCTGACCAAGGAGGATGGAGCACTGCTGCTGGAAAACCTGCCCTTGATGGAGTCTCTGGGCTTTGCCTGCGAGGATTTTGGCGACAGTACCGTTCTGGTGCGGGAAGTCCCTGCGGATATGGACGCGGAGGACACCACCGCTACGCTGGAAGAGTTTGCCCAGAACCTCCGCTCCGGGAGAACGCTGGAGGAGCGGCGGGAAAACCTTTATCACACCATGGCCTGTAAGGCTGCCATCAAGGGCGGTTGGCGCTCTGATGAGGCAGAGCTGAAGGTGCTGGTGGAGAAGGTGCGGAAGGGGGAAGTGAAATACTGCCCCCACGGCCGCCCCGTCGCTGTGAAGCTCACAAAATACGAGCTGGAAAAAATGTTCAAGCGGGCATGAGTCTGCCCGGAAAGGAGACGCCTCATGCCCCCTAAAATTCTATGCATCGTCGGGCCCACGGCCTGCGGGAAAACCACTTTGGGCGTTGCCCTTGCAAAGCGATACAACGGAGAGGTGGTCTCTGCCGACTCCATGCAGATCTACCGGGGTATGACCATCGGCACCGCCGCCCCCACAGAAAGGGAGATGGAGGGCGTGCCCCACCATATGGTGGCGGTGGCCGATCCCTGCGAGAAGTGGTCCGCCGCGAAATATGCTGTGGAGGCTGCCCCTATCGTGGATGATATTCTCGCGCGGGGAAAGCTGCCCGTTCTGGTGGGCGGCACGGGACTGTGGCTGGATGCACTGGTAAAGGGCCACGGCTTTGCCGCCGGTCACGCCGGGGGCGAGGTGCGCTCCCTTTTGCAGCGCCGCCTTGCTGAAGAGGGTATGGAGCCTCTTTGGGCAGAGCTGGAGCGCGTTGATCCGGAAGCGGCCAAGCGGCTGCATCCGGCAGATGAAAAACGTGTGCTGCGGGCGCTGGAGGTGTATCTCGAAACAGGGAAGACCATTACCCAGCACAATGAAGAGACCAAAGCCCTCCCGTCCCGGTATGACGCGGTGTGGATCGGGCTGCAGTTTGCCCAGCGGGAGGATATGCGCCGCCTCATCGACCTGCGGGTGGATAAAATGGTGGAGGAGGGGCTTCTTTCTGAGGTGGAGCGTCTGCTCTCCTCCGGCATTCCTGCCGATGCCACGGCCATGCAGGCCATCGGCTATAAGGAGTTTCTCGGCGTGGCGGAGGGCCGCGTCAGCGTGGAGGAGGCTGTTGCCGAAGTGAAGCTCCGCTCCCGCCAGTATGCCAAGCGGCAGCTGACATGGCTCAGAAAAAATCCGGAGATCCACTGGATCTGGTGGGAAAAACAGCGGGATTTTGCCCGTGCCCTCCAGATTTCGACCGAAATCCTCTCCGCCCATGGCTTATCCTTAGGATAAGCGGGCGAAAGGAAAACGTCCGCAAAAGAAAAAGGAGCGGACGATATGCAGACCATCACCAAAACTTCCATTAAGATCAATTATCAGGATAATTTCCTCCTCCGGGCCCGGAGAGAGGCTGTGCCCGTGACCATGTTCCTTATGAACGGGTTCCAGATGCGGGGCGTCATCCGTGGGTTTGATGCCTTTGTCGTGGTGCTGGAGAGTGAGGGCCGCCAGCAGATCATTTATAAACACGCCATCTCCACCATTGCCCCCAGCCGGCCTATTGTCTGGGACACGCCCTGACCTTAGCGGCAGGGGGGTGGGGAGGTACATCAAAAGAGGAGACCCATGAAGAAAAAGAGACTGCTTGGAAAAGTGCTGATGACAGCCGCCGTGCTGGGCGTGACGGCTTACTTCGGTGTGCATATTGCAAGTTATCTGGAAGACCCTCTTACCACTACCCTTGCCTACAACTATCAGGTCAGTCAGGGCGTGGAGGTATCGGGCTTTGTGGTGCGGGATGAAGCCCTGCTGCCGGACGAGGATGCAGGCGTGCTGCATCTGACCCGGGGCGAGGGAGAACGGGTGAGCCGCGGCGGAACGGTGGCAACCGTCTATGCCGACAGTGATGCCCTGCAGCGCCAGACGGAGGTAGACACGCTGGAAGAGCGCATCGAGCAGCTGCGTTACGCCCGCGATGCCGCTGTGGCCGACGAGGTGGCGCTGAAGCTGGACAGCCAGATCAAAACCGCTCTGCTGGACTATCAGGAGGAGGTTTCCGCCGGGCAGCTGCGTGACGCGGAAAGCGCGGGGGACAAGCTGCGCTCGCTGATCCTTAAGCGGGACTATACCCATACCGATGCGGAGAATCTGGAGAGCCAGATCGCCGCGCTGCAGGAGGAGCTGTTGGCAAAAAAGACGCAGGTCTCCGCCTCTGTGCGGCAGGTCAGTGCCCCTGTTTCCGGCCTATGGAGCGCAGCGGTGGACGGATATGAAACGGTGCTGACGCCGGAGACGATACTGAACATGACTCCCGGTGAGCTTCTGGCTGCTGCGCCGGAGGAGGGCGTCAGCTCCAACACCGGAAAGCTGATCCTGGGCGACAAGTGGTATTTTGCCGCCGTGCTTGCCGAGAGCGAGGCCAAAGCGCTGAAAAAGCAGGAGGCATCCGGTGTGGATCTGGCGCTGCGCTTTACCAAGGAGGCGGAGCGTGACCGCCCGGTGACCATCGCCCACATCAGTGGGGCGGAGAATGGCCGGTGCGTGGTGGTGCTGGAGGGAGAGGATTACCTTCAGGAGGTGACCATGCTGCGCAACCAGCGGGTGCAGATCGTGACGGATATCGTGGAAGGCCTGCGCATCCCCAAGGAAGCGCTCCACGCGGAGAAGACCTCCTCCACGGCGGAGGGTACCTCCAAAACGGAGCGGGTAGGCGTTTACTGCGTGGTGGGTATGGAAGCCCGCTTCAAGCCTGTGAAAGTGGAATACAGCGGTGAGAATTTTGTCATTGTCACCTCTGCCGCCGGAGAGGAGCAGGAGAATATCCGTCTTCGTCCCGGTGACGAAGTCATCGTCAGCGCCCGGGGGTTGTACGACGGAAAGGTTGTTGGCTGAGAAGGCCCGATAGAGAGAAAGGAAGTTTTCCATGTCAATTTCTGAAAATATTGCTGCCATCCGGGAGAAGATGGCGGCCGCCGCCCGTGAGGCCGGACGGGACCCCAAGGAGATCTTGCTGGTGGGTGCCAGTAAAATGAATGATGCCGAGGCCTGCAAGGCGGCGGTGGCCGCGGGGATCGATGCTTTGGGGGAAAACCGCGTGCAGGAAATGACCGCAAAGCTCGCGCAGGACGCCTATACCGGCGCGCCGCTGCACTTTATCGGCCATCTTCAGCGCAACAAGGTCAGGCAGGTGGTGGGCAAGGTGGATCTGATCCAGTCTGTAGGCTCGCTGGAGCTGCTTGCCGAGATCGAAAAGGCGGCGGCAAAGCTTGAGATCGTGCAGGATATCCTGCTGGAAGTCAACATCGGTATGGAGGAGGCCAAAAGCGGCTTCGCTCCCCACATGGTGGAGGAGGCGGCAAAGGCTGCGCTGGCGTGTCCCCATGTGCGTGTTCAGGGGCTGATGACTATTCCGCCGGCAGATGCCGCGCGGGAGGAAAACTGTGAGTATTTTCGCAAAGTTTGCGCGCTTTATGTTGACATCAATGGGAAATTGTTTCATAATAATTTCAAATACCTGTCAATGGGCATGAGTGGGGATTATGAAGACGCGATCCGCGCCGGTGCCACCATGGTTCGTGTCGGCAGTGCCATTTTCGGCCAGCGGCACTATAGTTGATTAAACCGATAGGAGACTTTACTATGAGTATTCTGGACGAGCTGAAAAAGTTCACCCGCCCCTACGATGATGAGGACGATGAGTTTGAAGATTTCGAAGAGCCCGCTCCCCGGGACAGCTTCGAGGATCGCCGCGCAAAGATGGCGGAAGAGCGCCGCGGCAAGGTGGTGAATATCCACGCTACCACCCAGCTGAAGGTGGTGCTGGTGAAGCCTGACCGCTTTGAAAGCGCTTCTGAAGTGGCCGACCACCTGAAGGATAAGCGCACCGTTGTGCTGAATCTGGAGTCCACCAACAAGGATGTGGCCCGCCGCCTGATCGACTTCCTCTCCGGTGTTACTTACGGTGTAGAGGGTAAGATCAAGAAAGTCTCTGCCAACACCTATATCATCACCCCCTATCCTGTGGACTTTGAGGGTGATCTCATTGACGAACTGGAAAACAACGGCCTTTATTTCTGACCAGGGAGGATTTTGAATTATGCTGACACCGCAGGAAGTTTCCAGCCGCGCATTCCCCAAGGCCGCCCTGGGCGGATACAACATGGGTGCCGTGGATGAATTTTTGGACGAGCTGACTGATGATTACGCCGCGCTGTATAAAGAAAACGCAGCTCTGAAGGCGAAAATGAAGGTTCTGGTAGAGAAGGTAGAGGAGTATCGCGCCACGGAGGATTCCATGCGCGCAACGCTGCTCACCGCCCAGCGCATGGCAGATAAGATCGTGCAGGAGGCGGAGATCAAGCGCAACGATATGCTCGCTCAGGCAGAGGAGGCCGCCCGGCTGAAGCTGCAGGATTACCGTGAGCAGGTGTATGTTGCCGAGGAGCGGCTCAAGCAGGGCCAGCTGGATCTGGCAAAGTTTGTGGCCCAGAGCCGTGCCATCTGCGAAAAGCAGCTGGAGTTCCTTGGTCAGCTTCCCGAGCTGTCGGTGGATCTGCCTGTTTCTGCCGCTCCCGCAGCGCCCGCTGCTCCCGCCCCTCAGGAGGAGTTTGCCATCGAAGAGATCGGTGAGGCTGTGCTGGCCGCCTTTGCCGCCGAGGCAGAGAGCGAGGAGAGTGCTCCCGCAGAGGAACCCAAGGTGGAGGAGAGAGAGAATCCCTTCACCGCAGAGGCAGAGGATCCCGCTGCTACCCGCCGCATCAATCTCAGCGAGCTGAAGTTCGGCCGCAATTACAAGGACTAAGCGTGAAAAGCGGCTCCAACGGAGCCGCTTTTGTAATTTTTGAAAATTGAGGGTTTTCAAGAAAATTTGCGCCCTGCTGTGCGCACAGGACCCATGCTGTCATTTTGATTCTTCAGGAGGTATCTTATGGCACGCCCTCAGCCTATTGTGGCCTTTCTCTATGATTTTGATAAGACGCTCTGCACAACGGATATGCAGAACTATGCCTTCATTCCCTCTTTGGGGATGACCCCTGCGGAGTTCTGGGCGAAGGCCAACGGCTTTGGCCGCAGCAACCGCATTGACGGCATCCTTGCCTATATGTATACCATGATCCGGGAATCAGAGCAGAAAGGGAAGCCCTTCACCCGGCAGGATCTGGTGGAGAAGGGAAGGGACATAGTGCTTTTTCCCGGCGTGAGCGACTGGTTCACCCGCATCAACGCCTTTGGCCGCACCCAGGGTGTGAAGATAGAGCACTATATCATTTCCTCCGGCCTGCGGGAGATCATTGAGGGCTGTGACATCAACCGGGCATTCAAGGAGATCTACGCCAGTGAGTTTTTCTACGATGAGAACGGTAAGCCCGTCTGGCCCAAGCTGGCAGTCAATTTTACCGCAAAGACCCAGTTTGTTTACCGCATCAACAAGGGCGTTCTGGATGTTTCCGACGATAAGACCCTGAATGACTCTATGCCTGACGACTCCAAGCGCATCCCCTTTACCAACATGATCTACATGGGCGACGGCCTTTCCGATGTGCCCTGTATGAAGATGATGCGCTCTTACGGCGGCCAGGCCATTGCCGTCTACCAGAGCGAGAGCCGTCAGGCGGTGGAGGAGCTGCTGGCAAAGGGCCGGGTGGACTATATTTTCCCCGCGGACTACCGGGAGGGCACGGCACTGGATATGACAGTGAAAAACATCATCCGCAAAATGGCTATTTCCGATGCGCTGGGCTATGAAAACAGCCGGCAGCTGAAAAATATCGGCGGCGACGTGCTGCCCTATCAGGTGGAGCTGTTTTGATGGACGAAAATCTTTATGAGCTGCTGAAAAACCACTCCTTCTGGCACTGGCTTCCACCTGAGGGCGGGCGATATTTCGATGCCTGCTTCAATATGGACTGGGAGCGCATTGACCACGATGCCCACATCCAGAGCCGGGGGAGAGTGGGGTATATCATTTCCGGTCATGCCCGGCTGACAACGGAGCGGGGCACTGTCCCTGCCGGAGAGGGAGCCTTTTTTGGCGTTTTCCAGCCCGGCCGCCCCGAAAGCCGCCGGGTGGAGGAGACCGAGCTCTGGGCCGTGACAGACTGCACAGTTTTGTGGCTGGACGCCGATGTTCTCACCAGTGTGTGTTACGCCGCCTGCTGGTTCCATGCCCGATTGATCCGGGAAGTGGATGCGTGGTTTGAAAACCGCCGGGAAGGGTGATTTTCCTTTACAAACCGTATCTTCAGTGCTAAAATATACGATACGTATTTAAAAACAGCGGAAGGAGACAGAGATATGGCTTCCGAATTTTCCCGCACCCTCTCGCTGCTCCGGCAGGAGCGGGGCGTTTCCCAGCGGACAGCCGCAAAGGATCTGGGCATTTCTCAGGCCCTGCTTTCCCACTATGAAAATGGCATCCGGGAACCCGGCCTTGCCTTTGTGGTGAAGGCCTGCGAATATTATAATGTTTCTGCGGATTTTATTCTGGGCCGCACCCTCTCCCGGGAGGGAAACATGCTCACGGAGCAGGATATTCTCAATGCCGCGGAGCCGAGCAACATCCTGCAGGGTGGTGTGCTGGCAACCCTCCAGAGCAAGCTCATCGGCGGCGCCGTGGGTGTGCTCTTCGGACTTCTGGGCAAACTGGGGGACAAGGCCGCTATCAACGCCGCCGGCGCCTATCTTTCTGACGCGGTCTATCAGCTCTATCGCCACCTCTATCACGCATCGGGTGCCAACGAGAGCTACTTCTCCCTCAAGAGCGGAGATTTCGGCCTCAGCCTTGCCGAGGCGGACATGAAGCTCTCCGAGCAGAGATATGTCCATGCGCTCACCATGCAGGCGGAGGAGAAGAAGGCCTTCCCCGACCTCAGCCCCACCGCCCTTGCCAACGATTACCCCGGCCGAAACCAGAGCTTGACTCAGGTGCTCACCACGGCGGACAAACGGGTGAATCAGCTGGCAGAATAATCACGACTATAATCTTCCATCAGGAGGACAGCCATATATGAAGCAATCCAATATCCGCAATTTCTCTATCATCGCCCATATTGACCACGGAAAGTCTACGCTGGCAGACCGGCTGCTGGAGCGCTGCGAAGCGGTGTCCCAGCGGCAGATGGAAAGCCAGCTGCTGGACAACATGGATCTGGAGAAGGAAAGAGGCATCACCATCAAGGCCCGTGCCGTCCGGCTGCAGTATAAGGCTAAGGACGGTGAAACCTACGACCTGAACCTCATCGACACCCCGGGTCACGTGGACTTTAACTACGAGGTCTCCCGCTCTCTTGCCGCCTGTGAGGGCGCCATTCTGGTGGTGGACGCCACCCAGGGCGTGGAGGCTCAGACCCTTGCCAACACCTATCTTGCCATGGAGCACGAGCTGGAGATCCTGCCCGTGTTCAACAAGATCGACCTGCCTGCCGCAGACCCCCAGCGGGCCAAGCAGGAGGTGGAGGACATTATCGGCCTTCCTGCCATGGATGCTCCCGAGATCTCCGCGAAAATGGGCATCAACATCGAAGCCGTGCTGGAGGATGTGGTGGCCAATGTGCCCGCCCCCACCGGCGATGTGAATGCTCCCCTCAAGGCACTGATCTTCGACAGCCAGTATGATTCCTACCGCGGCGTTATCGTCTATATGCGTCTGATGGAAGGCTCCCTCCGGGTAGGCCAGAGTGTAAAACTCATGGCTTCCGGCGCCACCTATCAGGTGGTGGAGTGCGGCCACCTGCTGCCGCTGGGCATTGAAAGCTGCGAAAAACTGGAGGCCGGCGAAGTTGGCTATTTCACTGCTTCCATCAAAAATGTGGCAGACACCCGCGTGGGTGATACCGTCACCGATGCGGCTACCCCCACGGCAGAGCCCCTGCCCGGCTACCGCGGCGTGCAATCCATGGTCTACTGCGGCATTTATACGGAGGATGGTTCCAAATATCCCGATCTCCGCGATGCACTGGAAAAGCTGCAGCTCAACGACGCTTCCCTCTCCTTTGAGCCGGAATCCTCTGTGGCGCTGGGCTTTGGCTTCCGCTGCGGCTTTTTGGGCATGCTCCACATGGAAGTCATTCAGGAGCGTCTGGAGCGGGAATTCAATCTGGATCTGGTCACCACCCTGCCCTCCGTCATCTACCATGTCTACAAGACCGACGGCACGCTGGTGAAGGTGGATAACCCCCACAACTATCCCGATCCCGGCACTATCGAGCACGCCGAGGAACCTTTCGTGAAGGTCAGCATCATCGCTCCCAACGAGTATGTGGGCAACATTATGCCCATGTGTCAGGAGCGCCGGGGCGAGTTCAAGGATATGCAGTATCTGGACACCCGACTGGTGGAGATCCATTATCAGATGCCTCTCAACGAGATCATCTACGATTTCTTTGACGCCCTCAAGGCCAACACCCGGGGCTATGCCTCTTTGGACTATGAGCTCTCCGGCTACCGTGCCAGCGACCTTGTGAAGGTGGATATGCTTCTCAACGGCGATCAGGTAGATGCCCTTAGCTTTATTGCCCACAAGGATAAGGCCTATCCCCGCGCCCGCAGACTTTGCGAAAAGCTCAAGGAAAATATTCCCCGCCAGCTTTTTGAGATCCCCGTGCAGGCAGCCATCGGTGGCCGCGTCATCGCCCGCGAAACAGTGAAGGCTATGCGCAAGGATGTTCTGGCCAAGTGCTACGGAGGTGACATTACCCGTAAAAAGAAGCTGCTGGAAAAGCAGAAGGAAGGCAAGAAAAAGATGCGGTCTCTGGGAACGGTTCAGATTCCCACGGAGGCCTTCCTTGCCGTTCTTAAATTGGATGAATAATGCACTCAGACCTCCCGCAGGCGACCCCTGTGGGAGGTCTTGTTGCGTCATTGACCCTCAAAAATGGCGTAAAACTCCCATCATTTTCCAGCAAATGGAAAAGTTCACAAAAACAAAGCTTGGATTTCGTCAGAAATTTGCCCCTCTTGGCGGAATTGGGAATTGACGCGATATGAAAAAAAATATCATAATAATAGAGAATATGGGTTACAATGCAAATTCAAGGAGGAGACCATGAAAAAAGGCTATTTGGTATTGCAGGATGGCCGGGTATTTGAAGGCTACCGCTTCGGTGCCCAGACCGATTCCATCGGCGAGCTGGTGTTCACCACCGGCATGGGCAGCTACATCGAGACCCTCACCGATCCTGCTTTTGCAGGCGAGATCGTGATGCACACCTATCCCCTCATCGGCAACTACGGCATCATTGAAGAGGACTTCGAGGGTGACTGCCTGATGAAGGGCTACGTTGTGCGCGAGTGGTGCCCCGCGCCCTCCAACTTCCGCACGCAGTATGATTTGGATACTTATCTCAAGGCAAAGAATGTTCCCGGTATTTGGGGCGTGGATACCCGCGAGCTGACCCGCATTATCCGGGAAAATGGCGTGATGAATGCCATGATCTGCGATGAGGTCCCCGCCGACCTGAGCGTCGTTGAAAACTACACCATCGTAGAGCCCGTGAAGTACGCAACGTGCAAGTCTATCTCTCTCCATAACGCTCAGGGGGAGGAGAAGTTCCATGTAACGCTTCTGGACTGCGGCGTTCGCCGCTCTCTCATCCGCGCTTTGCAGGCCATGGGCTGCACTGTGACTGTGGTGCCCGCCACCGCCACCGCCGCGGATATTCTGAATGGAAAGCCTGATGGTGTCGTGATCTCTGACGGCCCCGGAGATCCCGCTCAGAACGGGGCCATCATCGCCGAACTGAAAAAGCTTCTGGGCAACGTGCCCATGATGGCGGTGGGCCTTGGCCACCAGATGCTTGCTCTTGCCGCCGGCGGCAAGACGGAAAAGCTCAAGGCTGGTCATCACGGCGCAAATCAGCCCTCCAAGGATCTGGTGGGCGGCCGCACATACGTCACCGGTCAGAACCACTGCTATGTGGTCACCGATCCCGGCTGCGGTACGGTTCGTTTCGTGAACGTCAATGACGGGACCTGCGAAGGTGTGGACTATGCAGATCAGAAGGCCTTCGGCGTCCAGTTTGCCCCTGATGCCCCCTGCGATATGCCGGATACCTCCTTCCTTTATGACTGCTTTGCTGAACTTATGAAAGGTGGTGCCAACTAATGCCCCTGGATAAAAGCATTAAGAAAGCCCTTGTCATCGGCTCCGGCCCCATCGTCATCGGCCAGGCTGCCGAGTTCGACTATGCCGGCACTCAGGCCTGCCGTGTTCTGAAAGAGGCCGGCGTGAATGTGGTGCTGTGTAACTCCAACCCTGCCACCATCATGACCGACCAGGCCATGGCTGACCAGATCTATCTGGAGCCTCTGACTATTGCGACGATCAAGCGCATCATCAAAAAGGAAAAGCCCGACAGTATTCTGGCAGGTCTCGGCGGTCAGACCGGCCTGACTTTGGCCATGC
This sequence comes from Oscillibacter sp., assembly GCA_017410185.1. Taxonomy (GTDB): domain Bacteria; phylum Bacillota; class Clostridia; order Oscillospirales; family Oscillospiraceae; genus Oscillibacter. The sequence goes on from JAFQRI010000055.1 coordinate 31,192, forward strand.
AGCTGGATAAGGAAGGCTTCCTTGCCGCCAATAATGTCCGCATTCTGGGCACCGACGCCAAGTCCATCACCAAGGCTGAGGATCGCGAGCTGTTCAAGGAGGCCATGGAGGAGATCGGCCAGCCCTGTATCGCCTCCGACATCGCCGAGACCGTGGAAGGTGCTCTGGAAGTGGCTGCACGCATCGGCTATCCTGTTATCGTCCGTCCCGCATTCACTTTGGGCGGCGAGGGCGGCGGCGCTGCCAACAACCCCGAGGAGCTGCAGACCATCGCCCAGATCGGTCTGGATGCCTCTCCCATCACCCAGATCCTGGTGGAAAAGGCCATTTTTGGCTGGAAAGAGATCGAGTTCGAGACCATGCGCGACAGTGCCGGCAATGCCATTATTATCTGCTCCATGGAGAATGTGGATCCCGTCGGCGTCCACACCGGCGACTCCATCGTGGTGGCCCCCACTCAGACTCTGGCCTCCCGCGAATATAACATGCTGCGCAATGCCGCGCTGAAGATCGTCACCCACCTTGGCATCGTGGGCGGCTGCAACGTCCAGCTGGCCCTGAACCCCGAGAGCTACGAGTATGCCGTCATCGAGGTCAACCCCCGTGTGTCCCGTTCCTCCGCTCTGGCCTCCAAGGCTACCGGCTATCCCATTGCCAAGATCACTGCAAAGCTGGATCTGGGCTACACGTTGGATGAGATCAAGAACGACATCACCGGCAAGACCTATGCCTGCTTCGAGCCCTCTGTTGACTATATCGTGACCAAGATGCCCAAGTGGCCCTTCGATAAATTTGCCGACGCTTCCCGCACCCTCGGCACCAAGATGAAGGCCACCGGCGAGGTCATGTCTATTGCCCCCAGCTTTGAGATGGGTATTATGAAGGCCGTCCGCGGCTGCGAGATCGGTCTGGACACCCTCAACGCCAAGAAGGACGAAAACGACACCGCCCCCATTGAGGAGCGTCTGGCCCGTGTGGATGACAAGCGTTTGTTCACCGTGTTTGAGGCCCTCAAGTCCGGCGTCAGCGTGGAGACGGTCAACAAGATCACCAAGATCGACTGCTGGTTCCTCAGCCACATCAAGAATCTGGCCGATTTCGAGTTGGAGCTGACCGGGAAGGGCCTTACGGAAGAGCTGTATCAGCTGGGCCGCCGCTACGGCTATACCGATGGCGCCATGAAGCGCCTCTCCGGCACCGAGGAGCTGCCCTGTGAGGCTAAGAAGGCTGTTTACAAGATGGTGGATACCTGCGCTGCCGAGTATGACGCAGAGGTCCCCTATTTCTACTCCACTGCCGACGCCCACTGTGAGGCCCGCTCCTTCCCTAAGAGCGGCAAGCCCGTCATCATGGTCCTCGGCTCCGGTCCCATCCGCATTGGCCAGGGCATTGAGTTCGACTATTCCTCTGTCCACTGCGTTTGGACGCTGAAGGAAATGGGCTATGAGGTGGTCATCGTCAACAACAACCCCGAGACCGTTTCCACCGACTATGATACTGCCGACCGCCTGTATTTTGAGCCCCTCTGCCCCGAGGATGTGATGAACATCATCGAGACTGAGAAGCCCATCGGCGTTGTGGTGGCTTTCGGCGGCCAGACTGCCATCAAGCTCACCCAGTTCCTGGACAGCCAGGGCATCCTGATCCTGGGTACCTCTGCCGAGTCCATCGACATGGCTGAGGACCGTGAGCGTTTTGACGAGCTGCTGGAGCGCTACAACATCAAGCGTCCCCGTGGCTGCGGCGTCACCGGCCTTGAGAGCGCTCTGGAAGCCGCCAATTCCCTTGGCTATCCCGTGCTGCTGCGTCCCAGCTACGTCATTGGCGGCCAGAACATGGTCATCGCCCACAATGACGAAGAGGTTCGCCGCTATATGGACGTCATCCTCTCCGGCAAGATCGAGAACCCCGTTCTGGTGGACCAGTATCTTCAGGGCCGCGAGCTGGAAGTGGACGTCATCTCTGACGGCGTGGACGTCCTGATCCCCGGTGTTATGCAGCACATCGAGCGCACCGGCGTTCATAGCGGCGACTCCATCGCTGTCTATCCACATTTCTCCATCGGCGATAAGATGCTCAAGACCATCGTAGACTGCTCCGAGAAGCTGGCCCTCAGCCTTGGCACCCGGGGTCTGATCAACATCCAGTACCTCATCTATCAGGGCGAGCTGTACGTCATCGAGGTCAACCCCCGCGCTTCCCGTACCGTGCCTTACATCTCCAAGGTCACCGGCGTTCCCATGGTGGACCTTGCTACCCGCGTGATGCTGGGGCACCCTCTGAAGTCTCTGGGCTTTGGCACCGGCCTTTATAAGCAGCCTCCCTATGTTGCCGTGAAGGTGCCTGTTTTCTCCTTCCAGAAGATCACCGACGCCAACGCCGCCCTCTCTCCTGAGATGAAGTCCACCGGCGAGGTGCTGGGTCTTGGCAAGGACATGCAGGAGGCCCTCTTCAAGGGGCTGGTCTCCGCCGGCTACAAGGTGGAAAAGCCTACCCGCGGCGGCATCCTCATCTCCGTCAACCACCGGGATCAGCCTGAGGTGGTGGGTATCGCCCGCCGGCTGGACGAGATGGGATTCAAGCTCTACGCCACCGATGGTACCGCCCGTGAGATCAGCCACCTTGGTACTGATGTGGAGATCGTGGGGAAGCTGGGCCGCGACAGCCGCGTGTTCAAGCTGCTGGAAAACGGTGATATCGACTATGTCATCCTCACCGGTTCCATGGAGCCTGAGTACATCAAGGACTTTATCCGCCTGAACCACCGCTGTGTGCAGCTGGGCATCCCCTGCCTGACCTCGCTGGATACCGCTGCCGCGCTGACCGATATTCTGGCCTCCCGATACAACCAGCAGAATACCGAGCTGATCGATATCTGCCACCTGCGCGAGAGCCGCGAGAAGCTGCGTTTCGCCAAGATGGAGACCTGCGGCAACGACTATATTTTCCTGGAAAACTTTGACGGCAGCATCACCTGCCCCGAGTCCTTGTGTGTGTCCCTGTGCGACCGCCACTATGGCGTGGGCGCCGACGGCATCGTGCTGATGGAAAAGTCCGATGCGGCGGATGCAAGGATCAAAATGTACAACGCTGACGGCTCCGAAGGCGTTATGGCCGGCAACGCGCTGCGCTGCATGGGCAAGTATCTCTATGATAACGGCATCGCCAGCAAAGACGTTGTGACCATTGAGACGGAGAAGGGCATCAAGTCTGTGGAGCTCTATATCCTCGGCGGCAAGGCCACTTCCGCCACCGTGGACATGGGCAAGGCATCTCTGGACGCATCTGAGCTGAATCTGGGCGTGGATACCGCTATCGCCCATCCCATCACCGTGGATGGCAAGGACTATGAGATCACCTACGTAGATATGGGCAACCCCCACTGCGTGGTCTTCTGTGACCGCGTGGACCGTGTGGATGTTGCCGATATCGGCCCCAAGTTCGAGCACGCCGAGTATTTCCCCGACCGTGTGAACACTGAGTTTATCCGCGTTGTCAATCCCACCACCATCAAGATGCGGGTGTGGGAGCGCGGCAGCGGCGAGACCATGGCCTGCGGCACCGGCGCCTGCGCCGCTGTTGTAGCAGCTGTGGCAAACGGCCTGTGCGCCAAGAACACCGACATTACCGTCAAGGTTCGCGGCGGCGATCTGCTGGTGAATTACAGTGACGAGGGCGTCACCCTCACCGGTGATGTGAAGTTGGTCTATACCGGCGAGACTGAGTATTGATCTTGCAAAAAATACCCCGACAGCGTGTCTGTCGGGGTATTTTGCGCATAAACACGTCCGAAAAATGCAGCATATTGAAAAAAACTTGAATTTTGCGGGAGATTTTATTAAAAAGTCCTTTTCATGGGAATTCCAATATGATATGATTTTATTATAAATTGGCGGCATAGGGCTTTGTGCCGCGTTCCGTTGGAGGGAGACCCATGGATGAGAAAAAGCGCCGCCTGCCGGGTATCGGTATGCGGAACGTTAAGACAGCTATTGCGGCAGCTCTTTGCGCATTTGTTTACTATTTTCTGGATCGATCCCCAGCCTTTGCCTGCATCGGCGCCATTTTTGGTATGGGCAGCGATCTGGCCCAATCCAAGCAGCACGGCGGCAACCGCCTTTTCGGCACGCTGATCGGCGGCCTTCTGGGCATGGCCCTGTTCCGTATTTATATCATTTTTTATCCTCAGGGCGGGTCTTCGCTGCTGCAGGTGGTGCTGACCTTTGTCGGCGTCATCATCCTGATCTGGCTGTGTCAGGTATTCTGGGTGGGCGGTGTGCAGCCCGGCGGCGTGGTGCTTTGCATCATTTTGTTCAACACCCCTGTGGAAACCTATGTGAGCTATGCCCTCAACCGAATTTTTGATACCGCTGTGGGTGTTGTGGCGGCATTGATCGTTAACAGCATCATTCCCGGTGGCTTCACCGTGGATCTGCACCCCAAGAAGAACAGGGCGGAGGATCAGGGATCCGCTGAATAACGTTTGGTACAGGGGATCTGACTTCCGGCAGGCTCCTGTCAATAAAAAAGCAGACGTGCCGTTTCGGCGCGTCTGCTTTTGTGCGTGATCTTAAAAAAGGGGTTATCCCAGAATGTGGGAGATGAAGTAGGGGAACTGGATCAGCCACCAGGGCCAGTCATGGTTTACATCCTCGCCCCAGAGATCCACCCATGCAGGCACATCCAGCCGCTCAAACTCACGCTTGAGTCCCCGGGCGTCCACCTTGGCGTCATCTTCCCAGGCGCCCTGACCGCAGCAGATGATGATGCGGCCCTTGCGGTACTGCTCCACAAGGGGATGGTCGTAGGGCATGTTGCGCATGAAGTCGTTGGGGGAGTTGTAGTAGACGTTGATATCATTGTACTCGCCGAAGAAATAGCCGGCGTGGAACAGGCCGCTGAGGGAGAGGCAGCCGCCGAAAAGCTCGGGGAAACGGAGGTAGAAGTTTACGCAGTGATAGCCGCCCATGCTGGCACCGGTGAGCATGACCTTGCCCTCATAGCTGACGGGGTCGGTCTCAGCATGGATCTGATGCAGACGGGGCAGGAACTCGCCGCAGATGTACTTCACCCACTGCTCATGCCACATGATGCGGCCGTGGTGATCGCCGCCGGTGACGCTCCAGGTCTCGGAGTCCACACAGCTCACGCAGAACAACTGCAGCTGACCGGCCTCGATCTTGTCGGCAACGGTATCCACCATGCCGCGGCTTTCAAAGTCGAAGAACTTGCCGTCCTGGCAGGGGAAGACGATGAAGGGAAGACCGGCGTGACCGTAGACCTTGAACTCCATGTCCCGCTGGAGATGGTGGGAATATTCCTTGTAATACTGGGTATGCATAGTTGGATTAACCTTTCTTCAATACGTAATCGGCATAGGCCAGAGCTTCCTCCTCGCTGGGGAAGCGGGCGATGTAGGCGAAGTTGCCCATGGCGCCGGAGAGGACCTCAGGCATTTCCTCATACATGAGGATGTTGCTGCCGTAAGCGGCATAGATCTCCTCATGGGAGTGGAGATAGGAGTTGTCCCGGCGGCGGGAAGCGTACACGCAGCAGTAGGGGCGGTGCTCGGGATCAAAGCGGCCCTTGTCGAAGCAGACCATGTCGGCCCAGATCTGATAAACGTCGATATCGTTGGCGTAGTTCATCATGTCGGGGCTGTAGCCTCCGGGGGGTCTCATGTTGACCTCCAGGCCGAAGATATCGCCCTTCTTGCCAAGACCCTCCTTGTCCTCATTGAGGACGAAGAACTCGCAGTGGAAGAAGCGGGAGTTGGACTCAAAGGCCTTGATGGTGCGGCGGCCGGCATCCTTGAGATCGGCGGGGATCTCCTTGCGGGAGTAGTACCACAGATCCAGATGGTCGTTGACAATATCCATCACGGGATCAGGGAAATAGTGGCTGGTCTCAAAGATGATGTCACGGTTGGAGTCACAGATACCGTCGTAGGAGACGATGGTGCCGTTGATAAACTCCTCCATGATGTACTGAACAGAGGGGAGGTCGGCATAGAAGCTCTTCACGTCCTCCTCGTTCTTGAGCTTATAGGTGGCGGCGGCGCCTACGCCGTTATCGGGCTTGACGATGACGGGATAGCCGACCTCGGCGATAAAAGCAAGGCCCTCTTCCATGTTGGTGACCAGATGATAGCGGGCAGTTTTCACGCCGGCCTTGGCGTAGAATTCCTTCATGCGGCTTTTATACTTGATGCCGTCGATGCGGTCGTTCTGGAGGCCCGTGGTGATGTTGAAGTCGGTGCGCAGCTGGGCATCCCGCAGCAGCCAGTATTCGTTGTTGGTCTCCAGCCAGTCGATCTTGCCGTATTTGAAGGCGAAGAAGGCCACAGCGCGGTAGACCTCGTCATAATTCTCCATGCTGGACACCTTATAGTATTCCACCAGAGAATTGCGGCACTCGGCATCCAGCTCGTCATACGGGCAGTCGCCGATGCCCAGAGTGGTAACGCCGTTGCTCTTCAGCCCCTGGGTGAAATGCCAGTAGGTTTTCGGGAAATTCGGTGATAAAAAGATAAAATTCATGGTTTTCCCCCTCTGATTTTTTGATGCGTGGAGACATTATAACAGTAAAGCGATAAAGATGCAATCGGTTACGGAAAAAAGAGGAAAAGAAATCTTTCCTGATTCGCAAACGATACCTGACTCCGAGTCAAAATGTAAAAAACCAGCCCGCGCGGGCTGGTTTTTGCTTTGGCGGATCAGAAGATCACATGGATCACGCCCATGGTGACGCCAAGGGTGATAGCGCCGGCGATGAGCAGACCTGTCAAGATGGCGGGAATTGCTGTGCGCAGGCGGATATCCAGCAGGGCGGCTACCAGTGCGCCGGTCCAGGCGCCGGTCCCCGGCAGGGGGATGCCCACCAGAAGGATCAGGCCGGGAACGCGGTATTTCGTAACAATACGGCCTTTCAGATGGGCGCGGCGCTCCAGTTTTTCGATCATGGGCCCGAGAGAGCGGGTGTGGCGCAGCCAGTCGAAAATGTGGCGGATCAGCAGCAAAATAAAGGGCACCGGCACCAGGTTTCCCAGCACCGACACCGCATAGGCGGCGGCAGGGGACAGGCCCGCAGCGATGCCCACCGGAATGGCGCCGCGCAGTTCAATGACCGGTACCATGGATATGAAAAAGGTAACTGCCAGCTCTTTGAGCATGGTTTCAATGGGCATGGATGCTCCTCCAAATAAAAATACTTTCACTATCTTATCCGAGCAGAAAGCAGTTTGCAAGGCTTGGAGTAAAATTGGAAAAAACTGAATGGATTCTTTACGCAAATGGGGGGCTGCAGGGCAGCCCCCGGTTTCCGGTCAATAATAACGGTCCAGAATGTCGATCACATCGGCAAGGGCGTCGTGATTTTTGTCAGACACAATGGTTGCGCCGCAATCCTTCACGGCCTGCGCGCAGTTGGCGGGGGCAAAGCCCTCTTTGGAAACAAGCAGCATGGAGATGTCATTGGTCTCATCACCGATGCAGTAAACATGCTCCATGGAGACGCCAAGACGCTGGGCCAGAACCTTTACCATGTTGCCCTTGTTGGAGCCCTTTGCCGTCATTTCCAGCAGTGTGGCGCCGGAAAAAATGATTTCGTAATCCTTGCCCCAGGGCTGAGCGTGCATATAGTCAAAGGCCTGCTGCAGCAGTTCCCGCTCTCCCTCCAGCAGCAGCTTTCCGATGGGGGCGGGAATGTCCGTAAGGCGGGGGAATTCCTGTACGCCGGTGTGGGCCATATGCTGGTGGCGGCGGGTCACGGCGTTGGGCTGCACCGTGGGGATATCGAGGGCGTTGTTGTAGGCCTCGGCGCCGATGCCGCTCCAGCGGTCCAGCACCTCCTGTGCCCGCTCCATAGCCTTTTCATCCAGATAGTTGGTCTCCAGATAGGCTTCGGTGGAAAAATCATAGAGGGCCGCGCCGTTATAGAGAACGGCGGGGGCGTTCATGGGAATGGTTTTGGCCTGCCGCACAAAGGCGGCCAAAGCCCGCCCGGTGGCCGCGGCGAAGCGGCCGCCCTCCGCCATGAAATATTCCACAGCCTTGATGGTGCGCTCGCCGGGCAGGGATTCCTCGATCTCCCCCCGCATCACGGCGGCGGTATCCACGATGGTGTTGTCATAGTCGCTGCAAAGCAGTACGCCGGTAAACTTGCCCATCTGTTAAGCTCCTTTCGGGGTCTTATTCCGCCTTGGGGGCAGCGCCGCCCTCACCGGGCTTTTTGCCGCCGCGTCTGCCGCCCCGGTGATGGGGCTTGCGGCGGGGCTTATTGTCGCTGCCTTCGGCGGTTTTGGGCTGCTCCTGCCCTTCTTTGGAAGGGGGCGTGCTCTCGCCCTTGGGCTTTTTGGGCAGCCGGGACAGGCGCTTTTTCTCGCTCTTTTCTGCCTGCTGCATTTCGCCGGAGGGCGCATCGGCGGTTTTCTGAGGCTTTTTGCCTCTGCGACGGTCAGAGCGCTTTTCGCTCTTGTCCGCCTTTTCCGCTTTTTCAACAGCTTTTTCCACCTTTTCGGCGGGGTCCTTCTCTTTTTTCTTCTTTTCGATCTTTTTTTCAGCAACAACGCCGGAGCGCTCCTCCGCGCCGCTGCGTCCGCCCTTGCGCCCACGGCGGTTTCCGCGGTGGCGGGGCTTGCCGCCGTCGCTTTCCTCACTCATCTTTTCCCGGACGGGAGCCTCTTCCAAAGCAGTATCCACAAAGAAGGGCGCGGCAATGAGGGGAGGGATCACCAGTTCCTCTGCCTGCTCTTCCACATAGCGCTCGGTACGCTCGCCGATCTCAATACCGTCGCGGCTGCCCTTGCCGTTGCGCAGGATGCGGATCTCGCAGTTGCGGTACTGCTTGAGGCCCTCGGGAGAGCTGTCAAGGCTCACCTTCACCGTTTCCCGCAGCAGGTCGATGCTTTTCACATTGCCGGGGCCATCGGGAGTCTGCACGAAGGATTCCACCTTGGGCATGCGGCGGGCGGCGTCCTCATAGGCGTACTGCTCATATTTCAGGCAGCACATGAGCCGGCCGCAGGTGCCGGAGATCTTGGCGGGGTTCAGACTGAGGTTCTGGGTCTTGGCCATCTTGATGGAAACGGGCATAAAGCCGTCCAGAAATTCTGAGCAGCAGAAGGGACGGCCGCAGATGCCAAGGCCGCCGATCATTTTGGCCTCGTCCCGCACGCCGATCTGGCGCAGCTCGATGCGGGCGCGGAACACAGATGCCAGATCCCGCACCAGCTCGCGGAAATCCACGCGGCCATCTGCCGTGAAGTAGAAAATGATCTTGTTGCCGTCAAAGCCGATGGAAACGTTGACCAGCTTCATCTCCAGGCCATGATCCGCGATCTTCTTCTCGCAAATGTCGAAGGCCTCGCTTTCCCGCTTGCGGTTGTATTCCACCACGCGGCGGTCATTGTCCGTTGCCATGCGCAAAACGGCGCAAAGAGGCTTGACGATGGCGGATTCCTCCACCTCGTGGTTGCCTTCGGTGCAGGTAGCGAACTCAGCGCCCTGAGCGGTTTCCACGATGACCTGCTCGCCCATTTTCACCTGCAGACCCTTGGGGTCGAAATAATAATTTTTACATCCGCCGCGAAAGCGGACGCTGATGACTTCTATCAAAGGATACCCTCCAATTCTGCGGCAAGGGCGCCCAGAATGTGGCCTGTACCCACATTGTAGCTGCACTCGCCATGATACTTCTGCAACAGTTCTATTGTGCGCATAATTTGCACTTTTGTCAAGTTTTTCGCAATATTGCCTGCAATTTCTTTGTGTTCTCCGTTCTTTCCGGCGCCATAATGGAGCAGCAGCGCCCCGGTGAACACCTCCCGGGCGCCTTCCAGCGCGGCGGCAAGCTCCTCACGGGAGATGCGGCGCTTTTCAAGGCGCACCGTCACAGCTACCAGCTTGTCCCGCCGGCGGGAGGCGATGGCGCGGCAGAGGCTTTCCGTTTCCTCCGGCAGGACGTGGCGCTGCGATTCCTCCGAGTGCAGCCTGATCTCCACACATCGGGAGCGCAGGGTCTGCAGCAGCTCAGAGGGCGCTTCGGCGCAGAAAAGGAAGGCGGCGTAGGGCGGCCCCTCCTCCACGATCTTGAGCAAAACGTTCTGGCCCTGTTCAGGCAGGATGGAGCAGTCCGGGAAAATATAGACCTTTCGCTTTCCCTCGTTGGGTCGGACATAGGCGTCGGCACGGATGGCGCGGATGATGTCCACGGCAATATTTTTGTGATCCGGGTCCTGCACGGTGATGACGTCGGGGTGGATGCTCTGCATCACCTTGCGGCAGGCGGAGCACACCCCGCAGGGACGTCCTTCTCCGGCGCTGCACTGATAAGCAGCCGCAGCGAAGCGGGCGGCGGCGAGGCGGTCTTCTCCGCCGGTGATAAGGCAGGCATGGGAAAGGGCGTTTCGCGCCGCCGCGGTGCGCAGGGCTTCCTCTGCCCGGCTCTGGCCGGGGATATGCATGGCGGACATGGCAGCGCTCCTTCCTGAAATATGCTTAACAGATAAAGTATAGCACAGCAGAAATAAAAAGAAAAGTGGATTCTGTTCACATATCCCGGGATTCCCGGGAAGATCCGCAATCCGCAGCATCTTCGGAAGGAGAGGAGTTTTGTGCTCTGGATGGCTTTTCCGGGGAAATTGCACCTTTGTTCCAAAAATATTGCAGGATTATGGTAATTGGGTATTGTAATTTATTTTGTTTCAAATTATAATATTAGCGCTAATTCAAACGTTTAAAAAAATTAAAACGTTTACCCGGCAAGTTTCCTGCCCAGCGTGGCAGTTACTAAAAAATGGAGGAATGAAAACAATGAGCAAAAAGTATTGTTATCTCTTCACCGAAGGCAACGCTTCCATGCGCGAGCTCCTCGGTGGCAAGGGCGCTAACCTTGCAGAGATGACCCACATCGGCCTGCCCGTCCCCCAGGGCTTCACCATCTCCACCGAGGCCTGCACTCAGTATTATGAGGATGGCCAGAAGATCAACGACGATATCTGCGCCGAGATCATGGAGTACGTTACCAAGATGGAAGAGATCACCGGCAAGAAGTTCGGCGATCTGGAGAATCCTCTGCTGGTCTCCGTCCGTTCCGGCGCCCGCGCTTCCATGCCCGGCATGATGGACACCATCCTGAACCTGGGCCTGAACGAAGAGGTCGTTGAGGTTATGGCAGAGAAGTCCGGCAACGCACGCTGGGCCTATGACTGCTACCGCCGCTTTATCCAGATGTATTCCGACGTCGTTATGGAAGTCGGCAAGAAGTATTTCGAGCAGCTCATCGA
>JAFQRI010000056.1 GCA_017410185.1 Oscillibacter sp.
AAAAACAGTCGTTTTTTATGGGTGGACGCTTTGTTAAAAAAGTATAAAAATCCAAAAAACACCCCGCCCTTTGGGCGGGGTGCAGAATGGATGAAACTGGAAAGGCTCAGCGCTCGGGATCGTAGCTGCGGGTGGAATCGCCGCCGCCGCTGAAGCGGTCGTCGCTGTGGAACTGACCGTCGTCGGCAGGGGGGATGTAGCCCACGCCGCTTGCCTTCTTGCAGGCCTCAAAGTAGCCGATGTCCGTCTGCTGGATGTAGGGCATGATCCAGATGGAGAGGATGCCCATGGTGAGGCCGCAGAGGATGTTCCAGCCCAGGAAGCTCAGATCCAGCACGAACAGCTCCCACTTGTGGCCGCGGGTCTGTGCCTTGCTCATGTTCAGCGCCTCGGAGGGGGAGAGCTGGGGATTTTCACACAGGTTATACAATGCGAAGCGGTAGCGATAGCCGGCGATAATACCGGGGATGAACAGCAGCAGACTCCACAGGAAGATATAGACAGCCATGAGGATCTGCAGAATGATAACTCTTCCAACGAAGGTGAAGCCGTCGAACATGGAGGCATAGGGCATGGTAAGACCCTTGCGTACGCCCATGGTGTAGATCACATAGCCGGCGGAGAGCACCATGGAGACGAGGGAGATGAGAATGGAGATAAAGGTCACCATCAGCGGGGAAAGACCCAAGGTGGGGAAGGGGATCTCCATCTCCAGAGCGGTGCTGAGCTCGGCGGCGGTAGCGCCGGTGGCGAACTCCAGAATCATACTGAGAACGAAGGTGATAACAAGGTAAATTAAGGTAAAGACATAGGCCGAAACGGCAGCGCCCTTGGTGATGGACTTTGCCTCAGCCTTCAGCTGTACGCGGTTGAACATAGACAGAAACCTTCCTTTCTATGAAAAATATACCTATTATATAAATTTACGGAATGTATGGTATAGTACAACATATTGTATCATAGGAAAAGCCCCAACGCAAGAGGGGGAAAATGATGGCAGAAAATTCAAAAGATTGTGACAAAATCCGCTAAAGTTTCCATAAGAAATGACCGATAACACTGGACAAAAAAGAGATTTTGATGTATGATTAAGAACGTATGAGGTGGTGTAAACCACAAAGGTAACCGCGGAGGAACGGCTTAATTCTCAGCCCCGGAACAAGAGGAGGAAAGGGTCGGGCCAAGGCGGTTATGAAAGCAGTTAAGATGAGGTGAAGACAATGGCACATGCTTTCTTTGGCGGCGTTCATCCTAATGACATGAAGGCCGCAACCAATGAAAAGGCCATCGAGCAGCTGGCAGCGCCGGCACAGGTGGTCATTCCCATGTCTATGCACATCGGTGCACCTTGCAAACCCATCGTTGCAGTGGGCGACAAGGTAAAAATTGGACAGAGGATCGGCGAACCCGGCGGATTCGTTTCCGCACCCATCCACGCCAGCGTGTCCGGCACGGTCAAGGCTGTGGAGCCCCGTCCCAGTTCTATGGGCGGTACGGTGATGAGCGTTGTCATCGACAACGACTTCGAGAACACCGTGAGCGAAGAGGTCAAGCCTGTGGCTGACCCCGAAAATCTGACGAGCGAGGAACTGGTGGAGATCGTGAAGAACGCCGGTATCGTTGGTCAGGGCGGCGCAACGTTCCCCACCCATGTGAAGATCTCTTCCGGTCTTGGCAAGGTGGACTACGTCATCATCAACGCCGCTGAGTGCGAGCCCTACATCACGGGCGACCACCGCGCCTGCCTGGAGCGTCCCGATCAGGTCATCCTGGGCGCTACGCTGCTGGCTAAGTGCTTTGGCGTTGACAAGGTCTACATCGGCATTGAGGCCAACAAGCAGAATGCCGCTGACGTCCTGAACGCCAAGATCAAGGAGCTGAATGCCCCCGTTCAGGTGGTCGTGCTCCACACCCGTTATCCCCAGGGCGCTGAAAAGCAGCTGGTGCAGGCCGTCTCCGGCCGTCAGGTGCCCTCCGGCAAGCTCCCCGCTGATGCCGGCTGCTGCATCTTCAACCTGAACACCACCTGCGCCATCTACCGCGCTGTCTACACCGGTATGCCCGTGGTCAACAAGATCGTTACGGTGTCCGGCTCCGGCGTGATCGAGCCCAAGAACGTGGAGTGCCCCATCGGTACCCCCATCACGGCTCTGTTCGATGCTTGCGGCGGTCTGAAGGAAGAGACCTACAAGCTGATTATGGGCGGCCCCATGATGGGTCTTGCTCAGCACAGCTTCGATGTCACCGTTGGTAAGGGTACCGGCGCTATGCTGGCCTTCGCCGGTGACGAGGAGAAGTACGAGGCCGAGCCCCAGTGCATCCGCTGCGGCAAGTGTGTTGGCGTTTGCCCCATCCGCCTCGAGCCTATCTTTATGTATAAGTATCTCATGAAGGGCAACTACGAGGCCTTCCGCGATCAGCTCCATGGTATGGACTGCATCGAGTGCGGCGCTTGTACCTATACCTGCCCCGCCCGTCTGCCTCTGACCCACGCTTTCCGCCTGGGTAAGCAGCAGGTGAACAATGCCAGAATGGCCGCACAGGCCAAGGCTGCTGCCGAGAAGGCTGCCGCCGAGAAGAAGGAGGCGTAAGGAAATGACGGATTATAAGAATTTGAAGCTGATCGCTTCCTCCTCTCCTCATATCCGCTCCAATGAGGATACCCGCAGCATCATGCTGGATGTGATTCTGGCACTGCTGCCCGCCCTGGCCTGGGCTATCTACAGCTTCGGCTTCAAGGCTCTGCTGCTGACGGTGATCTCCGTGGTGGCCTGCGTGTTCTGGGAGTGGGCTTACCGTAAGGTCATGAAGAAGAACCAGATGATCGGCGATCTCTCCGCCGTCGTCACCGGTATGCTGCTGGCTCTGACCTGTACGGCCAACCTGCCCTGGTGGATGCTGGTCATCGGCGGCTTCTTCGCCATCGTTGTGGTCAAGCAGCTCTACGGCGGCATCGGCTGCAACTTCCTCAACCCCGCACTGGGCGGCCGCGCCATTCTGGTGGCCTCCTATGCCGGCTTCATGGGCA
>JAFQRI010000057.1 GCA_017410185.1 Oscillibacter sp.
AGATGAACGAACCCCCCGGAGCCCGTATGCGGGTGGGCCTTTCCGGCCTGACCATGGCGGAATATTTCCGGGACGAAAAGCATCAGGACGTGCTGCTGTTCATCGACAACATTTTCCGCTTTACGCAGGCAGGCTCCGAGGTCTCGGCTCTGCTGGGCCGCATGCCCTCCGCCGTCGGCTACCAGCCCACCCTGGCCACGGAAATGGGCGCTCTGCAGGAGCGCATCACTTCCACCCGCAGTGGCTCCATCACCTCCGTGCAGGCGGTTTATGTGCCTGCCGACGATCTGACGGACCCGGCTCCCGCCACCACCTTTGCCCATCTGGACGCCACCACGGTTCTGGACAGAGGCATTGCGTCCCTCGGCATCTACCCTGCCGTGGATCCTCTGGATTCCACCTCCCGCATCCTCGCTCCCGATATCGTGGGCGAAGAGCATTACAAGGTGGCCAAGGATGTGCAGAGAATTCTGCAGCGGTACAAGGAGCTGCAGGATATCATCGCCATCATGGGCATGGAAGAACTCAGCGAAGAGGACAAGCTGACGGTGTCCCGTGCAAGAAAAGTCCAGAGATTCCTGTCCCAGCCCTTCTCCGTTGCCGAACAGTTCACGGGCATGGAGGGCAAATATGTCCGCCTTGCCGACACCATCCGAGGCTTCAAGGAGATCATCGAAGGCAAGCATGACGATGTGCCGGAATCCGCATTTCTTTTCGTCGGCACCATCGAAGAGGTGCTGGAAAAGGCCAAGGGTGAACGGAAATGAGGAGTTTTCCCTTAAAGATCGTCACCCCGGACGGTCTGTTCTACGACGGACAGGCGGAGAGCATCACTCTGCGCACCTCCGTGGGTGAAATCGGCATTCTGGCCGGGCACATGGACTATGTCACAACTCTGGGCATGGGCCGCTGCAAAATCGTTATGGACGGCAAGGAGCGCACCGCCGCCTGCATCGGCGGCATGGTATCCGTGTCCAAGGGCAGCGTATCCGTGGTGGCCACCACCTTTGAGTGGTCTGAGGACATTGACGTTGCCAGAGCCAAACGGGCCGCAGAAAATGCCAAATCCATCATTGAGAGCAAAACCGGTTACACCAAGGAAGAGATCACGCTGGCGGAAGCCAGATTAAAACGGGCTTTGGTTCGCATCGGAAGTGCCAAATAAAAGATCCGAACCAAAGCAAAACTTTGGTTCGGACTTTTTTAAGGAGGAATTCATAATGAAAAAACTGTTTGCCATCCTATGCATCCTTTTGCTCCTTATGGGAGCCCTCACAGGCTGCGGCGCCACCGCATCCACCGAATCCGCCAAAAGCCAGTATGCCGGTGCCGAGCCGGAAATGGCCCCCATGGCCGATTACGGCTACACAGACGGCATGAGCACCCAATCCTTTACAGTCACAGAGGAATCCACAACGGAAGATGTATCCGCGGCAGAACAACTGCCCAATCCTGCGGAGAAGATCATCTACACTGCCAACGTGAATCTGGAAACCATGGACTTTGACGCCAGCATTGCGGCGCTGGACAAGGCGGTTGCCCAATTCGGCGGCTTTGTGGAGCGCAGCGAGGTCAACGGCGACAGCAGTTATGACGAAAACGGCACCGCTTATCTCCGCAACCGCCATGCTTACTACACAGTCCGCATCCCCGCAGAGAAGCTTAACGAATTTTTGAGCCTCACCGGTGGTCTGGGCAACGTGGTAAACAGCAACAAATCCGCCCAGAACGTTACATCCCAGTACACAGATTTTGAAGCACGGCTCACCTCTCTCCAGACCCAGGAAACCAGACTTCTGGAGCTGATCGCGGAAGCCAGTGACATAGAGGCGCTGATCACCCTGGAAAGCAAACTGGCAGAAGTCCGTTACGAGATCGAGAGCATCCAGCGCAGCCTTCGGGACTTGGACAGCAAGATCGCCTATTCCACTGTGGATCTGAGCATCTATGAGGTGGAGCTGTATCAGCCCACGCCTGCCGCAAAGCGCACCTTCTGGCAGCGCATGGGTGATGCCTTTATCCGGGGCTGGAAGGGCTTTGTCCGGGGCCTGCAGAACTTCTTTGTGTGGCTCAGCGGCTCCATTTTCACTCTGATCATTCTGGCTGCCATCGGCACTGCCGTGTTCTTCCTTCTCAGAAAGATCATCCGCAGACGCAAAGTGAAAAAGGTAAAGAAAGATGAAAGCAATTAAGATCCTTCTCTGCTTGCTTGCTTTCCTGCCGCTGATGGGCTGTGCGCCCAAAGAAGCGCAGGAAGCGCACCACGCCATGATCCCCACGGTTATGATCGATGGAAAACTGTACTACGACACAGGCCGATTTGATGACACGCCCCGCTGCGGTATGTCGGACGGCTCCATCACCTCCTCTGTGGAGAGCTGGCAGCTGCCGGAAAAGGACGATCAGTCCAATTTCGGCACCGGCTACGGCTACCAGCGAAGGGACGAAAACACCGTTGATATAAACATAAAAGGCGTCGGTTGGTGCGTATTTGAGCATGGCAGCGGCCAAGGAAAAATCAAATTTCGGAACAAATGGTATGACAAAGGCTTTCTCTCCCCGGAAACCGTGGAGTGGATCGAGCATTATCACAGCCTGCCCATGAAGGAGCAGGAAGCTGTCACAGACATTCCGGATGAACTTATGAAGTAAAACACATTCCAACTGCCGGGGGCAAGAAAGTAGAAATGATCGATATTTTGCATTTGGATCGCTGTTTCGTGGTCTGCGTGAAGCCTGCAGGCGTCCTTTCCACGGATGAGG
>JAFQRI010000058.1 GCA_017410185.1 Oscillibacter sp.
ACTGGGGCTGCGCCTGACCATGACGCTGGGTATGCTCCTGATCGGTATTTCCTGCTTCACCTTTGGTCTTTGCAAGACCTTCCCCATGTACTGCCTTTCCGCCGCCATCACAGGTGTGGGCTACTGCCTTGGCGGCATGGTGCCCCTCTCTCTTATCATCAGCAATTGGTTCACCGCCCGGCGCTCTCTGGCGCTGGGGATCTCCTCCGCAGGCAGCGGCATCTCCACCATATTCGTTCCACCGGTGGTAACGCTCCTCATCCAGAACCGCGGGCTGAAAACCGCCTTTTTCTGTGAAGGTACTTTTGTCCTGCTGGTAACTGCCGTGACATGGTGTCTGCTCCGCACCCACCCTGCCGATCTGGGATTGGAACCCTACGGCGCACCGATCCAGTCTCCCGTTTCCCCCTCGAAAGGACAGGAACGAAAGCTTCCGGTGGTGCCGATCCTGTTGGCTGCATTCCTGTTGGGCGGCCCGCTGGGCCCCGCCTTCTCTCATCTGGCGGTACTCTTTTCTTCCAAAGGCTTTGACCCCATGGTGGTGGCAGGTCTCATCTCTTATCTTGGTATCGCCCTGTGCGTGGGCAAGGTCATCTCCGGTCACCTGTATGACCGTCTGGGAGGGCTGCGCACCAATTACTGCATTTTCCTGATGTATCTCGCGGGTCACCTGCTGTGCGTGGGGGCAAACAATGTGCCGATGGCAGTTCTGGCCCTCACAGTCTTCGCCTTTGGCGTCTCCGTTTCAGCGGTGTCTCCGGCGGTATGGGCCGCCGACCTCGCCTCTGCGGAGGATTATCCCAAGCTGGTGCGCACCATCACGGTGTCCTACACTGCGGGAATGCTTTTCTCCGGCCCCATCCCCGGCATTCTGGCAGACCGCACAGGCAGCTATGCGCCCGCCTATTTGCTGTTCGCGGCATTTCTGGCGGTGTCTATGGCACTGGTGCAGGGCGTTTACCACAGATATGGTCTTGGCGGAAAGCCTTCCTGAGCATCAAAAAAACGGCATACCGAGGCGTTGATCCTCGGTATGCCGTTTTATTTTTGTGATTAGTCCAGAGGCTTCATGGTCGGGAAAAGAATAACCTCGCGAATGGTATCCTGACCGGTGAGCATCATCACGGTACGGTCAACGCCGATACCCATGCCGCCGGTGGGAGGCATACCATACTCCAGAGCGTTGAGGAAATCCTCATCCAGCATCTCAGTCTCCTCATCACCGCGCTCGCGCTGCTCCACCTGCTTTTCAAAGCGCTGGCGCTGATCGATGGGATCGTTCAGCTCGCTGTAGGCGTTAGCCAGCTCACTGTGGCAAACAAACAGCTCAAAACGCTCGGTGAGGCGGGGATCTTCGGGAGAGCGCTTGGTGAGGGGGGAAACCTCCACAGGATACATGGTGATGAAGGTGGGCTGGATCAGCTTCTCCTCCACCCGCTGGTCAAAGCAGGCGTAGAGGGCGTTGCCCCAGGTCTTCTCGGCGGCATCAGCCAGCTCCACACCGCGCTCCTTGGCAGCGGCCACAGCCTCAGCGTCGTCAGTGATGGCACCGAAGTCCAGACCCATGTACTCCTTGACGGCCTCCACCATGGTCAGTCTCCGCCAGCCGGGAGTGAGGTCGATCTTCTCGCCCATCCACTCGATCTCATAAGTGCCCAGGATCTCCTTGGCAGAGCCGGAGATGATGCCCTCGGCAATATCCATCATGTCGTGGAAGTCGGCATAGGCCTGATAGAGCTCCACGCTGGTGAACTCGGGGTTGTGCTTGGGGTCCATACCCTCGTTGCGGAAGATGCGGCCGATCTCGTAAACACGGTCCATGCCGCCGACGATCAGGCGCTTGAGGGGCAGCTCGGTAGCGATACGCATGTACATATCGAGATCGAGAGTATTGTGATGGGTAATGAAGGGCCGGGCGGAAGCGCCGCCGGCGATGGTGTTGAGCACGGGGGTCTCCACCTCGATGTAGCCCATGTTGTCCAGATAGTTGCGCATGAACTTGATGAACTGGGCACGGATGACGAAGTTGCGCTTCACATCGGGGTTCACCATCAGGTCCACATAGCGCTGGCGGTAGCGAAGCTCCTTATCCTGCAGGCCGTGGAACTTCTCGGGCAGGGGCAGGAGAGACTTGCTCAGCAGCACGATCTTCTTGGCACGGACGGAGATCTCGCCCATCTTGGTGCGGAAGACTTCGCCCTCCACGCCCACGATGTCGCCGATATCATACTTCTTGAAGGCGGCCATTGCCTCCTCGCCCACCTCGTCGATCTTAACGAAGAGCTGGATGCGGCCGTCGCGGTCCTGCAGATCGCAGAAGCTGACCTTGCCCATACCGCGCTTGCTCATCAGGCGGCCGGCCACCTTCACGGTCTGACCCTCCAGAGCGTCATAGTTTTCCTTGATCTGGGTGGAAGTGCGATCCCACGCAAAGCGGGTCTGCTGGAAGGGATCCCGGCCCTCGGCCTGGAGATTTGCCAGTTTTTCCCGGCGGACGCGGCGCTGCTCGCTGAGGTCCTGCTCGGGGAGCTGGATGTTCTTTTCTTCAGCCATTGTAAATTTCCTTTCGCGCTTATTAGCGTTCGATCTTCAAAACAGTGTAAACGATGCTGCCGCGGGGAGCTTCCACAGTGACACGGTCACCTTCCTTGGCTCCTACCAGAGCCTTGCCGAAGGGAGACTCCTCAGAGATGATGCCGTGCATGGGGTCAGACTCCTGAGAGCCCACGATACGGTAACTGCCCATGGCGCGGCCATTGGTGTCGCCCACGGTGACCTTGCAGCCAATGGTAACGATGTTGCTGGGTGCGTTGCTCTCATCCACGATCACCACATGCTGCAGGACCTCCTCCAGCTCGGCGATGCGGGAATAGAGCTTGCCCTGCTCGTTCTTGGCTTCATCATACTCGCTGTTTTCGCTCAGGTCACCAAAGCCGCGGGCGATCTTGATCTGCTCGGCCACCTCATCAGAGCGGGTGGTCTTGAGATAGTTCAGCTCCTTCTGGAGCTCCTCTGCCTTGGCGGCACTCATTTTATATTCTTTTTCCATTTGAACAATAGTCCTTTCCAGTGATATTTCCGGGGAAAAATGACTCATTTTCCCATATTTATCCCATTTTGACAGTCTAATATTATAGTTGCTGCAAGAGAGAATGTCAAGGAAAAGAATGTGAACGATATAATATTTACACAGCTCTTCCCTTACCGTTCCACACCAACCTGCTTCACCGCACCGGCGCTGCGC
>JAFQRI010000009.1 GCA_017410185.1 Oscillibacter sp.
CAGGCCGACTTCTTCTCCTTCGGCACCAACGACCTCACTCAGATGACCTTCGGCTTCTCCCGTGACGACGCCGGCAAGTTCCTGAGCGCCTACTACGACCGCAAGATCTACGAGAACGATCCCTTCGCCAAGCTGGATCAGACCGGCGTTGGCAAGCTTGTGGAGATGGCTGCCAAGCTGGGCCGCAGCGCTAACGAGCACCTGCACCTGGGCATCTGCGGCGAGCACGGCGGCGACCCCTCCTCTGTGGAGTTCTGCCACAAGGTCGGTCTGGACTATGTGTCCTGCTCTCCCTTCCGTGTGCCCATCGCCCGTCTGGCTGCCGCTCAGGCTGCCATCAAGGAGAGCAAGTAATTTCTCTCCCGCGGCGTAACGCATCATAAATAACAGCGCTCCCCGGTTCTATGCGGAACCGGGGAGCGTTTTTGCCTGCTCAGAGGGGTGAGCCGTTTTCCGAGGGAAGACTTTTGGGGTTGGTTCTTTACTTCTTGCCAAGAATGTGGTAATCTGCTTCCAACAATTATTTGTGTATTATGCGCAATAATTTACTAAAAAACAGGTGGCTTTTGACACTTTGGAGAAGGAGGTGGGGAGGAGAATGACCGGTTTGGTTTTGGCGCTGCTTCTGGGGATCCTTGCAGCCCTTGCGGTGGAGCAGCGTCGGGTCCTGCGGGCCCGGAAAGCCCTCTCTCACGTGGTTTATGTAAATGGCATCCGGGGGAAATCCACGGTCACCCGCCTCATTGACGCAGGCCTTCGCGGCGGCGGACGAAAAGTGTTTTGCAAAACTACAGGTACCCTCCCCATGACCATTGGTGTTGACAATGTGGAGCGCCCCCTCAGGCGGCCGGGGCGGGCGAATATCAAGGAACAGCTCCAGATCTTGCAGCGCGCTGCCCGGGAGCAGGCGGAGATCCTTGTGCTGGAATGTATGGCGGTGGATCCTCAGCTGCAGTATGTTACGCAGCACCGGATGCTTCATGCGGATATCGGCGTGATCACCAATGTCCGGCTGGATCATACCGCGGAAATGGGAGAAACGTTGGAGGAGATCTGCGACTCTCTTTCCAACACCATTCCGAAAGACGGCATTTTGTTTACTGCGGATGAAACATTCTACCCCCGGCTGCGCCGCAACGGAGAACGCCTTGGCTGCCGGACGGAACTGGCCCTTCCCTCCGGGGAAGAACCCAACATTGATTTTCCGGAAAATCTGGCGCTGGCTCTGGCAGTGTGCCGGCATCTGGGTGTTTCAGAAGAAGGCGCTCTGCGGGGGATGAGCCGCTATCAGCGGGACCCCTATGCCTTGTCGGTGCACCGCATGGGAAAGGGCTTCTTTGTTAACGGCATGTCCATCAACGACCCTCAGTCTACGCAGATCGTCTACAGGCGTCTTGCCGCCCAATTTGGCTGGGACAAGGAAGCATTGACTCTGCTGATCAACAACCGCCCTGACCGGGGATACCGGACGGAGCATATGGTCATGGTGGCGGCTGCCCTGCAGCCCCGCGAGATATGGCTCACAGGCGCCTCACAGCTGACAGTCTCCCGCCGCATCCTGGGGGCGGTGCCGGGGGTCACGCTACGCCGCTTTGCCCGCGCGCAGCAGCTTCCTCTTGCGGAATTGGAGGAAGGACATGTGATATTCGCTGTGGGAAATGTAGCCGGCCCCGGTCACGAGATCATGAAACGAGTGCGAGAGGAGGGGGAGACCTATGTACCATGAGGTGGTTCTGGCAGGCGTTGCCATCAGCCTGCTGTTTTCAGAGCTTACGGGGCTTTCCCCTGCAGGACTTGTGGTGCCGGGGTATATTGCCCTTGCCCTGCAGACCCCCCGCCGGGTGGCCTATACCCTGCTGATCGCCCTGCTGGCCTGGGGCGTAGCAAAGGTCCTTTCCCGATGGATGATCCTTTACGGACGCAGACGCTTTGCGGTGCTGATCCTACTGTCGTTCCTTCTCAATGAGGGGATCATCGCCAGCGGCCTTTTGCCCTATGACCCGGGGATGATCGGCGTGCTGGTTCCCGGCATTATGGCAAACGAAGTGGAAAAACAGGGCCTTGCGAAATCGTTATTGTCTCTGGGCGTTGTAGTGGGGATCCTCGTCCTTTTGATGATGTGGAAGGGAATGAGGGTGTTTCCCCTATGAAAAAGAATGAAAAAACCATCCTTGCGCTGCTTTGCATTGCTGTGCTGGTGCTTTCGGGGTCTGCCTTTCTCACCCACCGCAGCGCTGTTTCGGCCCAGACCTCTTATTATGAAACGCAGCTGGAGGCCGCCGGGCGGCTGGAGGACTATTTTGCCGCCATTCGTGGTTACAAGGCAGAGCGGGGAGTGCCCCTCAGTGCCGATGATATCCATGGAACCGGTATGATCGGCCTTCCTTATACGGACATCACCACCACCTCCGGTGCATTGGAAGCCAAACGCACCGCCGCATGGCCCGATATGGCGGCTCTTTGCGTGCGGATGCTGCACGAGGCCGGTGTGCGCCCCGGAGACACGGTGGGCGCAGGCTTTTCCGGCTCCTTTCCGGGGATGAATCTGGCAGTTGTAGCTGCCTGCGAAAGTATGGGTGTGGAGCTGATTTGTATCTCCTCTGTAGGCGCTTCCACCTACGGCGCCAATGATCCCCAGCTGACGTTCCCGGAAATGCTTTGGCTTTTGAAGGAAGACGCTCTGGTGGAGACGGCCAGCGCCGCCGTCACCATGGGCGGTTACCACGATGTGGGGGCGGACATGGAGCCTTCCACCGCTCAGACCATCAAGGAGCGGCTGGCGGATGCGGGGCTGCCCCTGTCTGAAAGGGAGGATTTTGGCGAAAACATCCGCTTTCGGCAGGAACTTTATGAATCCATGGGCCCCATCCGTTGCTTCATCGCCGTGGGTGGAAACCTGACCTCTTTGGGAATGGGGGAGGAAGGGGCCTCTCTGGGACAGGGCGTGCTGCAGCCCGGGCGGCAGATCCGGCTCAGTGACGGCAGCGGTCTTGTCCAGCGCTATCTTGCCGACGGTATCCCCGTGATCAATCTTTTGAATCTCAAGAAAATCATGGCAGACTACAGCATGCCCTATGATCCGGCTGTCTGGCCGGAGGCGGGCACCTCTGCCGTTTATACCACCACACAGTATTCCATGCAGTGGATCTTCTTCGGCCTTGCGGTCACAGCGGCGCTGCTTGGAATGTGCCTGTACATCCGGCGAAAACCCCGGAGCGGGCAGCAGGACCAGAAAGAAAGAGGTGAATGAGACATGCAGGAAAATGATCTGAAAATTTTGATGATCGATGATGATGACCAGATCCTCTTCGCGCTTCGGGCGGTGTTCCAGTTTCAAGGCTGGCAGTCCGTTTCCGCGAAGGATGTTCCTTCCGGCCTGGAGCTCTTCCGCACCCAGCGTCCGGATCTGGTGCTCATCGACTACCATCTCCCCCGGATCAACGGTGTTCGGGGTGTGCAGATGATCCGGGAATTGGACAGTGATGTTCCCATCATCGTATTTACCATTGACGAAAGTCAGGACGTTGCCAACCAGTTCATTGAGGCCGGCGCCAGTGACTTTGCCCTCAAGCCCATCAAGGTGCCCGATATCATCAGCCGCATCCGCCTGCACATCCGCCTGATGGAAAGCACCCGGCGGCTGAAAAAAACGCAGACGGAAGACCGTTATACCGCCACCAAGGGCATTGGCTCCGCCACGCTGGAACTGATCGAAGACGCCTTTGGCTCCGGGGAAGAGTTTTTCACCGTGGAAGCCATTTCCGAGCGCACCGGCCTTGCTTATCAGACCACCTACCGCTATCTCCAGCATATGATCTCCCAAAACCGTATTGAGATCAGCCAGAGCTATGGCAAGGTGGGGCGGCCCAAGCAGAAATACCGCCTGATCCGGTGAGGATCTGCAGATGCGGAGGTTTTTTATGAAAAGATTCCTGATGCCCGCCCTTCTCGCATGCTCGCTTTTCCTCAGCGGATGCGCCCCGCAGGAAAAAGAGCCTGACCAGTGGACATTGCGGGACTTTGAGGGCTGCTTTGAAGAGACTTATGAAACCCAGCGGGAAACCTACAAGCTGCTGGAAGGCACAGAGGAGGAAAACACTGTCCACGTGCTGCGGGGCAGCGGGGAAGGCCCCGTGATCTACGTGGTGGCCGGCGTCCACGGCGACGAGGTCGCCGGCTGGCGGGCGGGAAATCTCCTCAAGGAGGCTACGGTCAAAGCCGGCACGGTCTACATCGTCAGCCCCGCCAATGTTTACGGCGCCGGGGAAAACCAGCGCAAAACCAAATCTGCCCGGGATCTGAATCGCAGCTTCCCCGGGGATCCCGACGGCTGGGACGCCCAGCGTATCGCCTGGTCCATTTACAGCGACATTCAGGATAAAGACCCCGTGCTGGTGATGGACCTCCATGAGGCCATCGCCAAGGAGGATGATTATGAGAAGCTGGGCGCAAATTATGACGCCTTGGGAAACTCCCTGATCTGCCATTCTCTCGACGGTATCGGTGACATGGTTTTGGAACTTCTGCTGGCCTCAGAAGCCGGAGAGCTTTGCTCCACCCCCTTTATCCTCTATAACGCCCCGCCTGTGGGCAGTGTCAATCACACCGTGACGACGGAGCTTGGGATCCCCACCATCACGCTGGAGACCCTGAGAGCGGAGCCTCTGGCCCAGCGGGTGCAAAACCAACTGGAGATTTTGCAGTATATTTTCACCTGGTACGGCCTGCGCTGACATTTTTGAGAAAGGAGACCTCCATGAAAGAAGAAAAAAACAGCATTTCATTGAAGCTGGTCTCCGTAGAGAAGAGAGAGCTTTACCTTGGCATTTCCCTCATCGGCCTGAGCTTTCTCATGCCGCTGTTTTTCAACGTACATAACTTTCAGGTGCGCCAGTCTATCGTCTATGCGCTGCAGCGGATGGAGCAGATCGCCCTCATCGGTGCGGCGGCCCGTCTGGTGGCGCTGAACTCCCTGCGTGGTGTGCCCCATTATGTAGGCGCCTATTTCGTGGGCGAATCCCTCTCCTTCAGCTGGCGGGGGCGGAGAGCCTGGCCCCTGAGCGCCGCCATCATCCCCGTCATTTTGCTGATGACCTACCGGGGAATCGAGATCCTGCATGGTATCCGCTATGACTTCGGTATTCCTGCGGTGCTGGTGTGCTTTTTTGTGCTGCTGTTTCGAAAGGCTCACTATCGCTACATCTCCCTATGGAAAAAGGCCAGTATGATCGGCCTTGTTCTGATTGCTTTCCAGTTTCTGGACATTATGCCTCTCGTGGACGCCTTCCCCATCGGCCGCGGCGAGACCTCCAAGGATCTCAAGCTGGCCGCCGCGATCCTCAGCGCGGACAGCGTTCTCAACGCGGTGGGCCTTGTGGGCATTGTGCTGTTCCTCGCCTTTGCGCTGCTGATCTTCTCTCTGCTGCGGGAGGAAAACAGCCTCAAGGAGCTTGCTTTCCTGCGGGAACAGAATCAGGCGATATTGATGCAGTCCCAGCTGAGCGAAATGAAGAGCCGCACCTATCAGGAGCTGCAATACCTCGTCCACGATCTCAAATCTCCCCTGACTACCGTGCAGACGCTGGTGGGTGTTTTGAAAATGGAATCCGAAGCGGAGCAGCGCCGGCAGGATGTGGAGTATCTGGACTATGTGGAAAACGCCGTGGAGCGCATGAGCGAAATGATCTCCGAAATGCTCTATTACGATCAGAACAATATTTATACCACCCAGACTCTTGTGGACGCGGCTTTGGCTCAGTGCTCCGTAAAGGAGTATGCCAATTATCTTCGGGTGGATAACCGGATCCCTGATGTGCTGGTCAGCGCCAACCGGCTGATGTTCACCCGGTCGCTGATCAACCTGATGGAAAACTCCGCTCAGGCCATGACACACCAGAAGGACCCAGAGATCCTTTTGCGGGTAGACCGCAATGAGAAGGGCGGCGTAGTTTTTGCAGTGGAGGATAACGGTGATGGTATTGACGCAGAGGAGCTGGATCAGATCTGGAATCACGGTACCTCCGGCCGCCACTCCAGCGGACTGGGTCTTGCCTTTGTGCAGACGGCCCTGCAGCGGATGAATGGTGAGATCTGTTTTCGCAGTAAAGTGGGAGAGGGCACCTGCATTTGCCTGATCTTGCCGGAAGAAACTGGGGAGGAGTAACGCTCCCATAATCAAAAAGATGCTGCAAATATCCCCGGGATGGCATATGCCCTCCCGGGGATGTTTTGTTCTGTAAAAAATGTAGAAATTTCGCATCGGAAGAGATAAATAAGAGAAAAAATTGACTGCTGAAACAGGAGAAATTTATAATTTAAATTGTACACAAGTCTTTTTCTGCCTGTAGTAATATGTGGGAAATTCGGCAGATAAGATTACGCTGTACACACAAAAAAGAAAAGGAGGATTTTCATGAAAAAGTTTCTCGCGCTTGCATTGGCTATGGCTATGACTCTGTCTCTTGCTGCCTGCGGCCAGAAGGCTGAGCCCGCTCCTGCTCCCGCTCCCGAGGCTCCTGCAGTCTCTACTCCCGATCCCGCTCCCGCCGAGCCCGTTCTGACCCCTGCCTATTCTGTGGAGGGCTTTGAGACCGTGGATGCTGACGGCAACCGCATTACCACCGGCCGTGATACTACCGCTACTTACGCCATTGC
The DNA here is from genome assembly GCA_017410185.1 of Oscillibacter sp. GTDB lineage: Bacteria > Bacillota > Clostridia > Oscillospirales > Oscillospiraceae > Oscillibacter. Next base: position 6,655 of record JAFQRI010000009.1, read on the forward strand.
TTCTGCTTCCAAGTACGAGGTGTCTCAGGTAGGCGCCGAGATTTTGGAAAAGGGCGGCAACGCTATTGACGCCGCTGTTGCCATGGGCTTTGCTCTGGCTGTCGCCGAGCCCTTCACCTCCGGCCCGGGCGGCGGCGGTCTGGCCACCGTGCGTACCGCTGACGGCGGCACCTTCTTCGTGGACTTCCGCGAGATCGCTCCCGCCAACGCCACTTTGGACCTGTACCTGGGTGCTGACGGCAAGAACAACGGCAGCACCAGAACCGGCGGTCTGGCTTCCGGCACTCCCGGCGACGTGGCTGGCCTGCTGTACATGTTCGATAACTACGGCTCCGGCAAGCTGACCCGTCAGGAAGTGATGGAGCCCGCTATCCGCATCGCCACCGAGGGCTTTGAGGTCTCTCAGTACTGTGCCAACGCCATCGCTGACGCTTATGAGACGATGCAGAATTCTCCCGAGGCACAGGCTATCTATTGGGATGAGAACGGCCTGCCCAAGGAGGTCGGCGACATCATCACCAACCCCAACCTGGCCAAGACCCTGCAGAAGATCGCTGACGAGGGTAAGGACGCCTTCTACACCGGCGAGATCGCTCAGGCTGTTGTTGACTCCGTCAATGCTGCCGGCGGTGTTATGACGCTGGAAGATCTGGCCAATTATGAGCCTCAGGTCCTGGAGCCCGTTACCGGTTCCTACCGCGGCTATCAGATCATCTCCTCCGCTCCCCCTTCCTCCGGTGGTACCATCCTTATCGAGATCCTGAACATTCTGGAGAACTTTGATGTTGCCTCCATGGATATCAACTCTCCCGAATACGTCCACCTCTTCACCGAGGCCTATAAGCTGGGCTACACTGACCGTGCCGCCTACATGGCTGACACCGCTTTCACCGACGTGCCTCTGGACGGCCTGACCAGCAAGGAGTTTGCCGCTGAGCGCGCCGCCCTCATTGATCTGACTGTCGATCAGGACTTCGGCGTGGGTGACGCTTTCAACTATGAGCATACCGATACCACCCACTTCTCCGTCGCTGACGCGGACGGCAACTGCGTGGCCATCACCAAGACCATTAACTACTACTTCGGCTCCGGCGTGATCGTTGACGGCTGCGGCTTCTATATGAATAACGAGATGGATGACTTCTCCACTGATCCCGCGTCCGTCAACAAGATCGAGCCCGGCAAGAAGCCTCTTTCCTCCATGTCTCCCACTGTCGTTCTCAATGAGGACGGTTCTCCCTTCCTGGTTCTGGGAACTCCCGGCGGCTCCCGCATCTTTGCCTCCGTGCTGCAGATCATCTCCCGCGTTATTGACCACGGCATGTCCATCCACGATGCTCTGTGCGTGCCCAAGATCTGGAACACCAGCACCACCGACAACATCACCTATGAGACGCCTCTGAAGGGCTATGAGGAGTATGCCGTTACCGAGGAGACCGTGGCTGCCTTGACCGCCATGGGCCATGAGAAGATCGGCACTGCCGCCTCCGGCGCCGTGCAGGCCATCCAGTTCATGGAGGACGGCACCCTCTACGGCACTGCCGATCCCCGTCAGGACGGCAAGGCTGTGGGAGTGAACAAATAAATTCCACAGAAGGATCTCTTTTTGAACAAGAGGCTTTTGCAGCTTTCCGGGAGGGCATAATGCCCTCCCGGGGATGTTTTGTTCTGTAAAAAATGTAGAAATTTCGCATCGGAAGAGATAAATAAGAGAAAAAATTGACTGCTGAAACAGGAGAAATCTATAATTTACACTGTACACAAATCTTTGCCTGCCTGTAGTAATGTGTGGGAAAGTCGGCAGATAAGATGCACTGTACGCAAAAAAGAAAAGGAGGATTTCCATGAAAAAGTTTTTCGCGCTTGCATTGGCCATGGCAATGACTCTGTCTCTTGCTGCTTGCGGCCAGAAGGCTGAGCCCGCTCCTGCTCCCGCTCCCGAGGCTCCTGCAGTCTCTACTCCCGATCCCGCTCCCGAGGCTCCCGCTGTTGAGGAAGTCTGGTCTTCCGTCGACGAGAACGGCAACCTGAAGCTCACCGAGCGTGACGATGTCGGCCAGAACGGCATGGTCACCACCGCTAACGTGTACGCCACCATGGCAGGCCTTGAGGTTCTGGAGATGGGCGGCAGCGCCGTTGACGCTGCTATCGCCATTTCCTACGCTCTGGGCGTTGTGGAGCCCAACGCTTCCGGTCTCGGCGGCGGCGGCTTCTTCAACATCCACATGGCCGACGGCCGCGAGGTCGTTATCGACTATCGCGAGGTCGCTCCCATGGCTCAGGACGCCTACACCTGGCTGAATGAGGACGGCACCGTCAAGAACGGCAACGCCAACAGCGTTGGCGCTCTGGCCGCCGCTGTCCCCGGCACCGTTGCAGGTCTGGAGTACGCTCTGGAGCACTACGGCTCCGGCAAGCTGACCCGCCAGCAGATCATGCAGCCCGCCATCGACCTGGCTACCGAGGGCTACATCATCGGCGGTACCACCGCAGCCGCTATCGCTGACTACTATGATTACATGGTCACCGATTACACCGTGCTGGGCGACTACTACCTGAAGGACGGCCTGCCCTACGAGGTCGGCGACGTCATCACCAACCCTGATCTGGCCAAGTCCCTGCAGATGATCGCTGAGGGCGGCCGCGACGCTTTCTACAAGGGCGAGATGGCTCAGGCTATCATCGATACCCTCGCTTCCTACGGCGGCGTCATGACCATGGAAGATCTGGCCAACTATGAGCCCGCCATCCGCGAGCCGGTCAAGGGCACCTACCGTGGCTATGAGATCGTTTCCTGTCCTCCCGCTTCCTCCGGCGGCACCCACATCGTTGAGGTCCTGAACGTTCTGGAGAACTACGACATCGGCGCTATGGGCGTCAACACCGCTGAGACCCTGCACGTCTGGTCTGAGGCTCTGAAGGCCTGCTTCGCCGACCGCGGCGCTTTCATGGCTGACACCGCTTTCGCCGACGTTCCTCTGGCCGGTCTGACCAGCAAGGAGTATGCCAAGACCATCGCCGACAAGATCACCGACCAGGCTCAGTCCTGGGAGAAGGGCGCTCCCTGGGATTATCAGGGCAACTCCACCACCGCTTACTCCGTGGCTGACGCTGAGGGCAACATCGTTTCCGTCACTCAGACCATCGAGTGCTTCTGGGGCTGCAAGATCGCCATCCCCGGCTACGGTTTCATCATGAACGACCAGATGCATGACTTCTCCACCGATCCCGAGTCCGTCAACAAGGTCGAAGGCGGCAAGAAGCCTCTGAGCTCCATGTCTCCCACCATCGTTCTGGATAAGGACGGCAAGGCCTTCATGTCCCTGGGCTCTCCCGGTGGCCTGCGCATCTGGCCCACCGTCGCTCAGGTCATCTCCAACGTCATCGACCACGGCATGAACATGCAGGACGCCATCGACTGCGCCCGTATCTTTGACCGCGGCAACGCCGACGGTATCTGCTACGAGTCTGCCGGTGAGAACGCCATCACTGCTGACACCGTCGCAGCTCTGGAGGCTCAGGGTCACACCTTCACCGACAAGGGTGGCTGGAACCTGTTCTTCGGCGGCTGCCAGGGCATCCTGTTTGCTGAGGACGGCATCCAGGGCGGCGCTGATCCCCGTCGTGACGGTAAGGCCATCGGCTTCTAATTTGGATTTATCTTCTGACCGAATTTAACATCTGAATACTTACGCCAACGCCTAACTGAATCCCTCAAAAAACGGAGACGGCGTTTCCCACGCGCCGTCTCCGCTTTCACCAATTTTTCATTCGCAAGACTTGAAAGGAGTTCCTGTCATGAGCAAGAAAATTATTACCCTGCTGCTCGCCGGCGTTATGATGCTGTCTCTGGCTGCCTGCGGCGCCAAGGAGGCTGCTCCCGCACCTTCCGCACCCTCCGCTCCCGCCGCCTCTGCCCCCGCTGCTGAGACCACCGGCCTGACTGAGGCTTTCGCAGAGTCCCCCATCCTGGTCACCTCCGGCGGCCAGAGCGCTGATTACCAGATGATCGCCACCGTTATGGGCAAGGTCGGCATGGACTATGAGGTCAGCAACCTGTGCACCTCCGCAGACCTTGGCGATGCCAAGACTCTGATCATCGTTGTTGGCGGTTCCTCCAAGGGTCTGGGCGCTGCCGGTATTGATGCCGACGGCGAGCTGGCCCGTCTGGAAGAGCTGATCGCCGGCGCTGAGAGCGCAGGTCTGTCCATCATCGCCATGCACACCGGCGGTGAGGCCCGCCGCGGCGACCTGTCCGACAAGTTCATCACCCCCATCTTCGAGAAGGCTGACTATGCCATCGTTGTCACCGCCGGTGACGAGGACGGCCTGATGGCCGGCATCTGCGCCAACAACAGCATCCCCATGGACGCTATCGCCAGCATCAGCGAAGTTACCACCGTTCTGCCCGCAGCTTTTAAGTGATCCATTTCCGATATGGAGGTATCTGAATGAGCATTGAACTGATTACCTTCGTCGTGATGATCGCCGTGTTCCTGGCAGGTTGCTTCGCTGCGAAGCTGCCCGTCAGCATTTCCATGGTGCTCTCCGCGATTGCTGGTGCCCTGGTGGGCGGCGAGGGTGTACCCCTTCGCCATCTGGTCGAGGGTATGTTCTCCTACGTGGATACGATTCTGGTCATTGCCACCGCAATGATCTTCATGAAGGTTATCCAGGAGTCTGGCGCCCTTGACGCTATTGCATCCGTTATCATCGAGCGGTTCCACAAGTTCCCCGCTCTGATGCTGTGCATGATCATGCTGATCATCATGTTCCCCGGCATGATCACCGGTTCTTCCACTGCTTCCGTCCTTTCCGCCGGTTCCATCATGGCTCCTGTTCTGATGCTGATGGGTGTTCCTATGCTGGAGACCGCCAGCATCCTGGCCATGGGCGGCATTCTGGGCATGATCGCCCCCCCCACCAACATCCCCGCCATGGTCATCGGCGCCGGTATCGACATCCCCTATTCCGGTTTCGGTCTGCCTCTGACCCTGCTGACCTTCCCCCTGGCCGCCCTGTTCGTGCTGATGCTTGGCTATAAGTACGTCAAGAAGATGAACTATCTGGAGGTCCAGGCCAAGCTGAACACCGAGTCCCGCAAGAAGTTCGGCTTCAAGGTGTACATCCCTCTGATCCTGGCCATCGTCCTGATGACCCTGACCAAACTGGTCCCCGCATTCTCCATCGGCATGCCTCTGGTGTTCCTGATCTCCGCCGTCGTGGGCTGCTTCACCGGCTACAAGATCAACATCCTGAAGGTCGCCAAGGATTCTGTCAACAGCGTTCTGCCCGTCATGGGCATCCTGATGGGCGTTGGTATGTTCATCCAGATCATGACCCTCACCGGCGTCCGTGGCTTCATCGTCACCTTCTGCATGGGTCTGCCTGAGTGGGCTCGCTATCTGGCCATCGCCATCTCCATGCCTCTGTTCGGCGCCGTTTCTTCCTTCGGTTCCGCCAGCGTGCTGGGCGTGCCCTTCCTGCTCACCTTCCTGGCTCAGGACGAGATCATCGTTGCTTCCGCTCTGTCTCTGATCGCAGGTCTGGGCGACATGATGCCTCCCACCGCTCTGGCTGGTATCTTCGCCGCTCAGGTGGTCGGCATGGAGAAATATGCTCCCGTGCTGAAGAAGTGCATGATCCCCTGCCTGATCATTATCGTCTGGGGCCTGCTCTTCATCGCCGGCGCCAACATCCTTGAGCCTTTCATCATTCTCGGTTAATAGGAAGGAGCAAGCAAGAATGATTACTATTATCTATCGTCTTATTGTTGTCATGGTCATCGCTCTGGTTGGCTGGAACCTCTTTACGGAGAAGAAGCTTACCAATCAGATGAACTGTGCCATGGTTCTGATCCCTCTGGTCCTGCGTGCCTTGATGATCAAGTAAGGAGGGACCGAAATGACAAAAAAGAACTATATTTCTGCTGCGCTGTGCCTTGCGGTGTCTATCGCCATTATGATCAGCACCAGCATGAACTTCCTGGCCGCCCGCGAAGTTCCCATGCCTGAGTGGGGCCCCAGCGTCACCGAAGTGAAGATGCTCTCCGACTGGTTTGATGGTCTGGCCGGCACCAACGGCGACACTCCCGTCTACGTCCTCAAGGGCGAGAAGGAAGGCGGCGCTGCTCTGGTCCTTGGCGGCACCCATGCCAACGAGCCCTCCGGCTATATGTCTGCCATCACCTTCATCGAGACCGCTGTTGTGGAGGCGGGCACTATCTACGTGATCCCCTACACCAACCATAGCGCCATGACTCACAATGACCCCGGTGAGGGCAACATCCAGTACTTCACCATCAACACCCAGAGTGGTCCCCGTACCTTCCGCTTCGGTTCCCGTGCCACCAACCCCATTGACCAGTGGCCCGATCCCGATGTGTACGTCCACTATCCCTCCAACCAGCAGCTCTCCGGCTCTGAGACCCGCAACATCAACCGCGGCTATCCCGGTCGTGCCGACGGCAACCTGACCGAAAGAATGGCTTACGGCGTTGCCGAGCTGATCCGTGCCGAGAATGTTGGTATCACCTTCGACCTCCACGAGGCTTCTCCTGAGTATCCCGTTATCAACGCTACCGTTGCCCATCAGGATGCCATGAACATTGCCTCTGAGGGCTGCATTGAGCTGCTGCTGGGCGGCATCGATATGTCTCTGGAGCAGTCTCCCACCAACTTCCACGGTCTGACTCACCGCGAGCTGGGTGACTATACCGACACCATGGCCATCCTGATGGAAACTGCCAACGCCTCTCAGGGCCGTCTGCGCGGTGCTTCCAGCGTGGAGCAGGTGCTGGGTGGTCTGGACCGCTTCTATGTGATCAACGAGGATCTGGGCATGCTCTACGTTCCCTTTGATGAAAGCGGCCATCCCATCGAGGAGCGCTGCGGCCGTCACCTGCAGGGCGTCTATGAGTACATCAGCGCCTACAACAACGCAAACCCTGACGACGCTATCCTCTACAGCGGCGTTCCCGGTTATGCCGAGCTGTTCCTCATGGCCGACCCCGCCACCCTTGGCGGTCCCCACCTGGGCAGCTACCTGAAGTAAATTCCTCTTATCTTCATCTTTTGGCCTGCGCCGTCGGTTTTTCGACGGCGCAGGTCCATTTATCAATAAAATGCTCCCCAGTCCCATGCGGGACCGGAGAGCATTTTTCATATTTGGCGTTACTTTTCTTTGACGAAGGTGAGCACAAGGCCGTAAGTGTCGGGATGCTCCAGATGCATGTTGCCGTCCGGCAGCTGCTCCAGCACCACGCCGATGGGGGTCAGGCCGTCCAGTACACCGTTGTAGGCGCTCATGACACCGCCTTCCTCGATCCGAATGTCGGCCACAAGGCTGCCGTACTGGAACACCAGCTTGCCGCCCTCGCCCTCCACGATCTCAAAGGTCTCGTAGCCGGGATGGCGGTAGGTGCCCACGAGGGCGGGATGGCTCTCGGCGGTGACGGGAGTGCCCTGCTCATACTTGCTGAGCTTGGCGCGCATGGCGTCGCGGTCGCGGCACCAGGCGTCGATCATGTGGTCGTAGCTCTCTTCCACCTTGCCGGTGAGCAGGTAGTCCAGCACAATGGCCTGAGTGATGTTGTGGGCAGGAGTGGAGCCGGTATTGAAACAGACGCAGAAGCCGCAGTCCTGTCCGGGCACAAAGCTCACCATGGTGTTGAAACCGGTATGACCGCCGGTGTGATAAAGGACGGTGGTGCCCTTATAGTTGCCGTTGAGCCAGCCCTGGGCGTAACCCACGTTCTTCATGTGGAAATACTCCCGGGCAGGGGTGGAAATGACGGGAGTGATGATCTCCTTGAACTGCTGCTCGGAGCAAAGGCGCTCGCCGCTGTCGGTGACGCCGCCACGGGCCATGGCCATGATCCACTTGGACATATTTTTCATGCTGATGCGGATGCCGCCGCAGGGAGCGGTATACCGGTCGGCGAAATAGGAGCAAAGCTTGGAGGTATGGCCGTTGGCGCCGTAGGGAAGGGCGGGGCTGACCTGGTCCATATCATGGTCAATGCCGCGGAAGCGGATCTGGTCCACACCCAGGGGCTCGGCGATGAACTTCACGATCTGATCCTCCCAGCTCATGCCGCCCCGCACGCGCTCCTCCAGATAGCCCAGAAGGACGAAGAAGAGGTTGTTGTACTGATAGCGGGTGCGGAAGTCGGCGTTGGGCTCCAGCACGGCAAGCTTGCGCATGAGGGTCTCACGATCCACATGGAGCTTCTCGCGGATCATATCGTGGGCGGGAACGCCGGTGCGGTGGCTGGCCATATCCCGAACGGTCAGATGCTCGCTGGCATATTTGTTGTTCATCATCTCAAGTTCGGGGATGTACTGCTTGATGGGAGTTTCCCAACCGGCGATGAGACCTTCATCAATGGCCTTGGCAGCCAGCATGACGGTCCACGCCTTGGAGGTGGAGGCTACGTCGCACAGGGTATCCTGAGTGAAGGGGATCTTGTTCTCCCGGTCGGCATAACCGTAGTCATATGTATAGATGATCTTACCGTCCTTGACGACGCTCAAAGCGCCGCCGACGAGGCCGGCTTCAGCCGAAATGCGGCTGAGCGTCTTGTCCAGTACAGCGGTCAGCATTTTTTCACTCATAATTGGTTCTCCTTATTTATTTTATGTTTCCTTGCCTGAGCACAGCGTGCGGCGAAGGAATAGTTAACTTTTCAGAATATCCGTGTTGCGGTACTGTACCGCCTCTGCCAGATGGGCGGGGGAGATATGCTCTGCCCCCTCCAGATCCGCGATGGTGCGGGCGAGGCGCAGCACCCGATCGTGGGAACGGGCGGTAAGGCCCATGCGGTCAAAAGCGGCTTTCATCAGCTTATCCCCGGCGGCGTCCAGAGCGCAGTATGCTTTGATCTGGGCGGGGGTCATATAGGCGTTGCAGGTGGTGGCGGTGCCGGCATAGCGGGCGGACTGAATGGCCCGGGCGGCATCTACCCGCGCTTTTACCGCGGCGGAATCCTCCGCGGGAGCCTTTCGCCGCATCACTTCGTACTCAACGGATGGAACGCTGACATGAAGATCGATGCGGTCCAAAAGAGGGCCGGAGATCTTTTCCACATACCGCTCGGTATCCCGATCCGAGCAGCGGCAGCGGCCCGAAGGGTGGCCTCGCCAGCCGCAGCGGCAGGGGTTCATGGCGCAGATAAGCTGGAAGCGGGCAGGCAGGTGCAGCGTGCCTCCGGCCCGGGCCACCGTCACCTCGCCGTCCTCCAGAGGCTGACGCATGGCTTCCAGCACATCACGACGGAATTCCGGCAGCTCATCCAGAAATAGCACGCCGTTATGGGCAAGGGAGATCTCGCCGGGGCGCAGCATGGGCCCGCCGCCGGCAAGAGCCGCGGCAGAGGCGGTATGATGAGGGGAGCGGAAGGGGCGGCGGGTCAGCAGAGGATGCTTGGGATCTGTCAGCCCGGCCACGGACCAGATGGCGGAAACGGAAAGAGCCTCCGCTTCGGAAAGGGCGGGGAGGATGGAGGGCAGGCGCTTGGCCAGCATGGACTTTCCCGATCCGGGGGATCCGATGAGCAGCAGATTATGCCCGCCGGCAGCGGCGATCTCCAATGCCCGCTTTACATTTTCCTGGCCCATCACATCCCGCAGATCCGGAGCTTCCATGGGCTCAGCTTCCGGTGTCCAGCGGGGATGAGGCGTGAGAAGATCCTCGCCCTTGAGATGGGCAAGGAGGGAAGAGACGTTTTCGACGCCGTAAACGGTGAGGTCACCGGCGAGGGTGGCCTCGGCGGCGTTTTCCCATGGGACATATAATTCCGTAATGCCGGCAGCCATGGCGGCCATGGCCATGGGCAGCACACCGGCAATGCCCCGCACTGCGCCGGTCAGGCTCAGCTCGCCGATAAAGGCGGCGGAGGGGGAGGGGACGGGAATCTCACCGTCAGCAGCGAGAATGCCTACAAAGATGGGCAGGTCGTAAACGGTGCCTGCCTTTTTCTGTCCGGCGGGGGCAAGATTTACGGTAATGCGGCTCACCGGAAATTTGGCGCCGCAGGTCTTGATGGCTGCCCGCACACGCTCCCGGGCCTCCCGCACTGCAGCGTCGGGAAGGCCTACCACATCAAAGGCGGGAAGACCGCCGGAGAGAAAGCACTCGGCGTTGACGGCATAACCACTGATGCCGCTGAGGCCAAGAGAGCGAACAGAAACTACCATGGGAGGGCCACCTTTCTGCAGGAATGTCACCTTATGGAAACAGCCCCTGTGAAATGAAGGGGCAGAATACCGCCTATGAAAAAGAATACCACAAAGAAAAAATCTTTGAAAGCCCTTCCGGGAAAATTCAAATGTTTTTGCGCGGAAATCCAAAAATTGCGCAAAAAATAACAAGCTTTTGGTTTACAGTCCGAAAATGCCATGTTATAATGGTGAGGCATGGGGAAACGCATGTGCTTTTGCGCGCCTGCGCTGCCTTATGTAATGGTAAGTTTGCTGCTTACAGCAGCACATTTATAGGAGGTAAGAGTTTATGGCAAGAAAGTTCAAGTCCATGGACGGTAACAACGCGGCTGCATGGGTCAGCTACGCATTTACCGAAGTGGCGGGTATCTTCCCGATCACCCCCTCTTCTCCCATGGCAGACCTGGTCGACCAGTGGGCAGCTGCCGGCCAGAAGAACATCTTTGGTACCACTGTCAAGGTGTGCGAGATGCAGTCTGAGGCTGGTGCTTCCGGTACCGTTCACGGCTCTCTGGCCACCGGTGCAATGACCACCACCTACACCGCATCCCAGGGCCTGCTGCTGATGATCCCCAACATGTACAAGATCGCCGGCGAGCTGCTGCCCTGCGTGTTCCACGTTTCCGCCCGTACCGTGTCCAGCCATGCGCTGAACATCTTCGGCGATCATTCCGACGTTCTGGCCTGCCGTCAGACCGGCTTTGCCATGCTGTGCGAGAATGATCCTCAGGAGATCATGGATCTGGCTCCCGTGGCTCACCTGGCCTCTATCGAGGGCCGTGTTCCCTTCATCAACTTCTTCGACGGTTTCCGTACCTCTCACGAGATCCAGAAGGTCGCCGTGTGGGATTACGACGATCTGAAGGAGATGTGCAACATGGAGGCTGTTGACGCCTTCCGTAAGCACTCCCTGAACCCCGATCATCCCAACATGCGCGGCTCTCATGAGAACGGTGATATCTTCTTCCAGCACCGTGAGGCCTGCAACAGCTACTATGAGGCTCTGCCCGCTGTTGTCGAGAAGTACATGGACAAGATCAATGCCAAGCTGGGCACTGATTATAAGCTCTTCAACTACTACGGCGCACCCGACGCTGAGCGCGTCATCATCGCCATGGGCTCTCTGTGCAACGTCGCAGAGGAAGTCATTGACTACATGACCGCTCAGGGTGAGAAGGTCGGTATGGTGAAGGTTCACCTGTATCGTCCCTTCGCTGCTGACCGTCTGCTGGAGGCTATCCCCGCCACCTGCAAGAAGATCGCTGTCATGGACCGCACCAAGGAGCCCGGCGCTCTGGGCGAGCCCCTGTACATGGACGTTGTCACCGCTCTGGCCAACGCCGGCAAGACCGATATTCAGGTCATCGGCGGCCGTTACGGTCTGGGTTCCAAGGATACTCCTCCCCGCAGCGTCTTCGCTATCTATGACGAGCTGAGCAAGGATGCTCCCAAGCGTCAGTTCACCGTCGGCATCGTTGACGACGTGACCAACCTGTCTCTGGAAGAGAAGCCCGCTCCCGGTGTTGCCCCTGCCGGCACCATCGCCTGCAAGTTCTGGGGTCTCGGCGGCGACGGTACTGTTGGCGCCAACAAGAACTCCATCAAGATCATCGGCGACCACACCGACAAGTACGTCCAGGCATACTTCCAGTATGACTCCAAGAAGACCGGCGGCGTTACCGCAAGCCATCTGCGCTTCGGCGACACCCCCATCAAGTCCTCTTACTACATCAACAAGGCTGACTTCGTGGCCTGCCACGTTCCCGCCTACATCACCAAGAAGTTCCCCATCGCCCGCGACGTGAAGCCCGGCGGCGTGTTCCTCATCAACTGCCAGTGGAACGACGAGGAGCTCAGCGCCAACCTCGATGC
>JAFQRI010000059.1 GCA_017410185.1 Oscillibacter sp.
ATCATGGAGGATGTGCTGGAGAAGTTCCTGCGCTATATCGGCTATGATGTCAACCGCGTCATGAACATCACCGACGTGGGCCACCTCACCTCCGACGCTGACGAGGGCGAGGATAAGATGCTCAAGGGTGCAAAGCGGGAGAATAAGTCCGTTATGGACATTGCCCGCTTCTACACCGACGCCTTCTTTGCTGACTGCAAGAAGCTCAACATCAAGCGTCCTGATGTGGTGGAGCCTGCCACCAACTGCATTGACGACTATATCAGGATCGTCTCCACCCTCATTGAGAAGGAGTACGCCTACGTTGCCGGCGGCAATGTGTATTTCGATTCCTCCAAGCTCAAGCGCTACTATGTCTTCAACGACCATGACGAGGAGGATCTGGCTGTGGGCGTCCGCGAGGGCGTGGAGGAGGACACCAACAAGCGCAATAAGAACGACTTCGTCCTCTGGTTCACCAAGTCCAAGTTTGAGGATCAGGCATTGAAGTGGGACTCCCCCTGGGGCGTGGGCTATCCCGGCTGGCACATTGAGTGCACCGGCATCTCCCTCAAGCACAACGGCGAGTACCTTGATCTCCACTGCGGCGGCGTGGACAACGCTTTCCCCCACCACACCAACGAGATCGCCCAGTCTGAGAGCTACCTCGGCCACGAGTGGTGCCCCCACTGGATGCACGTTGCCCACCTGAACACCGCCGGCGGCAAGATGAGCAAGTCCAAGGGCGAGTTCCTCACCGTGTCCCTGCTGGAGGAGAAGGGCTATGACCCCATCGTGTACCGCTATTTCTGCCTCCAGAGCCACTACCGCAAGGCACTGGTCTTCTCCTATGAGAATCTGGACAACGCCGCCGCTGCCTTCAATAAGCTCATTAACCGCATTGCCGGTCTTAGACCTGAGGGCGAGGTGGAAGAGGCTGTCCTCGCCGAGTACCGCGAGAAGTTTATCAAGCAGATGAGCAACGACCTCAATACCTCCATGGGCGTTACCGCCATTTTCGATGTCCTCAAGGCCAAGACCACCGACGCCACGAAGCTTGCCATCCTCGCCGACTATGACAAGGTCCTCTCCCTCGACCTTGTGGAGAAGGCCGCCGCCCGCCGCGCGGAGCTCTCAAAGGCCAAGACTGCCGAGACCGAGTGCGGCTACACCGTGAGCGGCGAGGGTGACCCCGCTATCGACGCACTGGTGCTGGCCCGTTATGAGGCCAAAAAGGCCAAGAACTTCGCCGAGGCTGACCGAATCCGCGATGAGCTGAAGGCGCAGGGCATCGAGATCGTCGATACCAAGGGCGGCGCAAGCTGGAAGAGAATTTAACTTATGGCAAAATCTGCGTAGGGGAGACCTTTGGTCGCCCGCGAGCTCGCCCCTACGGACGGATCAACAACGGGAAATGCGGCGCATCGCAAGGTGCGCCGCTTATCGCAAAAGGAGAACACTATGAAATTCAGAGCGGACGATACCCGGGGGGATTTTGATATCTCTCTGGAACTGACAGAAGAGGAAAGGGGCAGTCTGGAAGAGGTCATCACCAACCTCTCCGTGGGTCTTGCCGGCGTGGTGACGGAGCTGCTGCACACCTACTGCTCCACCCGGGAGGAGGCTCAGCGCCTTGCCGGTCTTGTCCTGCGGGAGCAGCAGTCCGCCCTCGCCCTGTATACCGACAAGTTCTTTGCCGGGGAGGATGATGAGGCCGAGGAGCAGCGGCTCTATGAATCTATGGAAGAGATCTATGAAGAGGCGTGGTTCAAGACCAGCGGCTATGAGAGCGAGGGAGCTCTCCTTGATGCCTATGCGGGCCAGCCTCCCCTGCGCCTTGACTGTCGGGTGGAGGAAAACGGTTTTGCCACCGTGTTCGTTACCAACCGGGAAAAGACCGAGGTGCTGGGACAGGTGGATGGTTCCCTTGCCGCATCCGACCCCGAGGCCTTTGAGACAAGCTGCGGCATGTACCAGATGGTAGCCACCGTGCTGGGCGACAAGCTCTATGGAGAGGTGGAAAACCCCTTCCGCAAGCTGTATTTCGGCGCATTGAGAGACAAGATCAAGGCCATGGTACGATAAAACGACAAAAATAAGGCCCCCTTGTGCAAAGGGGGCTGTCTGCGAAGCAGACTGGGGGATTGTCGACCCCTCAGTCACCTTCGGTGACAGCTCCCCTTACGCAGGGGAGCCTTTTTGTTGTGTTACTTCTTGGCAACATAAGCCGCGGCGCTCTGACCGGCGATGAGCCCCTCGCCGATGGCCTTGCTCACCTGCAGGGGGCCACCCGTGCAGTCACCGGCGGCGAAAAGACCGGGGATATTGGTGGCCATCTTCCGGTCCACCTTCACAAAGCTGCCCTCTACCGCCAAGCCGGGGAAGATATCCGTGGGGGCCATGGCGGGCCGCAGGAGGAAGACGCACTCGCACTCCAGCGTTTCTCCGTTCACCGTGACACGCTCCACGGAAGCACCGCCCTCGATAAGGCAGGTCTTGGGCTTTTCAAAATAGGTGACGGAGCAGCCGATGGAGGAGAGGAAGTCTGCCTCATGGCGGGCGGAATCGGTGTAGCCGATGACCGCCACGCTCTTTCCCCGGTAGAGCATACCGTCGCAGGTGGCGCAGTAGCTCACGCCCCGGCCTAAGTATTCCTCCTCACCGGGGAACTTTTTGCCCCGCTGTACGCCGCTGGCAAGGACCAGTGCCTTGGCGTTTTCCATCTCCGCGCCGATGGAGACATACCACGTGTCATCCAGCGCCATGGCGGAGATCACCCGCCCCGTCTGGAATACCACACCCGCATCCTCCGCGTGGCGGCGGAGGTTTGCCAGCATCTCCGCGCCGCTCTGGGCGGGCATGCCCAGATGGTTATCCACCTTTTCCGCCTTCCAGAGGGGATTTTCCTCCAAAGGGTTGGAGACCACAAGGGCGCTGCGGCCCCGGGCTCGCACATTCAGCGCCGCCGACATCCCTGCCGGGCCGCCGCCGAGGATCAAAACATCATAAGACATAAGCCGACCTCCGATTCTTTCTTTTGGGGCTATTTTACTGCGGGAAGGGAATTTCTTCAATGGTTTTTGCAACTTGTGGCAAAAAGTAACAAAATAGGGTGGAACTTTTTCCCTCTTTTTGCGTCAATATAGGTAAGATACAAAAAACAAGGAGGAAGAGCTATGAAAAAGAAGTTTTCTGCCCTGCTTGCAGCTATGCTGCTGGTGCTGAGCCTCACGGCTTGCGGCGCGTCCAGTGCCAAGATGGAGAGCGCGATGGCCCCTGCGGCAAGCGCCCCTGCAGCAGGAGCCCCCATGGAAGATGTCTATTACGGAGCAGACATGGAGCTGGGCTATGTGGAGGAGGAGAGCAGCACCGGCAGTGTTTCCGGCCAGAAGCTCATCCGCACCGCCAGCCTTGAGATGGAGACCATGGAGTTTGAGACCACCGTGCAGGCCCTGGAAGAGCTGGTGGCAAAGCTTGGGGGCTACATGGAGTCCAGCAACCTCCGCAACCGTGGAAACGGCTACCGCTACGCAAACTATGTCATCCGCATCCCCGCAGGAGAGTATGAGGAATTTTTGAATCAGGCCGGTTCGCTCTGCCATGAAACATGGCGCTCCACCTCTCAGGAGGACATCAGCGAGATGTACTACGACACCCAGGGTCGCCTCAAGACCCAGCAGATCAAGCTGGAGCGGCTGCAGGAGCTGCTCACCAAAGCGGATAACATGGAGGATATCATCACCATCACCTCTGCTATCTCCGAGACGGAGCAGATGATCGACTCCCTCACCGGCACCCTTCGTCACTATGACGGCAAGGTGGATTACTCCACCATCGACCTCTCCCTCAGCGAGGTCTACAAGTACTCCAACACTGAGGAGGCCCCCGTGACCTTCACCCAGCGGATGAGCAATTCCTTCACCAACGGCTGGCGCAACTTCCTGGATGCCATGGAGGATCTGGCCGTCAGCTTTGCCTACAGCTGGATGTGGTGGCTGATCTTCGTGGCGGCTGTGGTGTTGGTGGTACGCATCGTGCGGCGCAGAGGCAGCGGGAAAAAGATGAAGCTGCCGTCCCTGCGGAGAAAGAAAAAGAATGGTGACAACAGCGGCGAAAACTGATAAGATAAAAGGGCGGGGTCATCCCCGCCCTTTCCCATTTTTGAACTGAGGAGGATGGATGATGAAACTGACCTGGCTTGGCCATGCCTGCTTTATGATCGAGCATGAGGGCTACCGTGTGGTGGCAGACCCCTATCTGCGGGTGGAGGGATATCCCCATATGCACGCGAAGGCCCATGCCGTGACCTGCAGCCACCAGCATCTGGACCACAACGGTACGGCGCGTGTGGAGCTGCTGGAGGCGGAAGGGAACCCCTTTGTGATCCGCGCGGTGGAGGTCTTCCATGATGATAAGGAGGGTGCCCTGCGGGGAAAGAACACCATCCACATTTATTCTGCCGGCGGCATCAACGTGGCCCATCTGGGGGATCTCGGCCATCCCCTCACGGCGGAGCAGATCGAAGCTATCGGACCTCTGGACGCGGTGATGATCCCCGTGGGCGGGTTCTACACCATTGACGGGGAAACTGCAAAGGCTGTGTGCGACGGCCTTAAGCCCCGGGTGGTGATCCCCATGCACTACCGCCATGCCCCTCACGGCCTGAGCGCCGTTGCGGGAGTGGAGCCCTTTTTGCAGCTGTGGGCCGGGGAGGAGATCCACCGCCTTTCCACCAACACCGTGGAGCTGACGGCAGAAATGGGCGGCGTGTGGCTGCCCGCCTATGTGAAGCCCTGATGGAAAAGCTCCATATCCGCACTGCCACCATGGCAGATCTTGCCGCTCTCACCGCCATTGAGGCGGAGTGCTTTCCCGCGGCGGAGGCCGCGAAGGAAGAGGACTTCCGCAGCCGCCTTGCGGTCTATCCCGACCATTTCTGGCTGCTGGAGCGGGAGGGGGAGATCGTGAGCTTTGTGAACGGCCTTGCCACCGATGAAGCGGAGCTGCGGGATGAGATGTATGAAAACGCCGCCCTCCACGATCCTGATGGCGCGTGGCAGATGATCTTCGGCGTGAATACCCTGCCTGCGTGCCGCAGGCGGGGCTATGCGGGGACATTGATCCGCCGCTGCATCGAAAGCGCCCGGGAAAAGGGGCGCAGGGGCGTGGTGCTCACCTGCAAAGCCGAAAAGCTGCATTACTATGAGAAGTTCGGTTTTGTCAGTGAGGGTGTGTCCGATTCCACCCATGGCGGTGTTACATGGTACGCCATGCGCCTTACTTTTTAACAGCAAAGATCCACCTCAAAACGAGGTGGATCTTTTGTCATTCCATATGCTTTTTCAGCCGCCGGGCAAGATAGACGGCAAGGGCCAGCTTCCCAAGATCCGGCAGGATAAAGGGGTATACGCTCAGGGCAAGGGCGGCGTTGAGGGTGGTGAGATTGATATCGGCAAAGCCGCCAACATACCAGCAGGCGCCAAAGCCGTAGCACACCGCAAGACCCAGCACCAGCGCCGCGAGGGAGCGCTTTTCCCCGCCCTTTTCCGCCAGCAGCCGATAGATCACAGCCATCATTACAAAGCCCAGAATGTATCCCCCTGTGGGGCCAGCCAGAACCCCCAGCCCGCCTTGAAAGCCTGTGAACACCGGGAGTCCCACCGCACCCATCACGAGATACACGCAGACGGAAAGCATGCCCCGCCGTCCCCCCAGGGCCAGCAGCGCGAAAAACACTGCGAAGGTCTGCAGGGAGAAGGGGACAGGGGCGGGAATGGAGATCCAGGAGCAGACGGTGATGAGCACCGCCATCAGTGCGATGTAGGTCATATCCTTGACCCGCAGGGAAGACTGGTACATAAAGGGGGACCTCCTGAATCAGCAGTGGAAAGAGTATACCCCTTTGTTGTTGAAATGTCAACCTGATATTGGATGCGCGGTTGACAAGACGGTGGAAAAGCGATTACAAATAGGAATTATTTTGTCGAACAATACGGTAAGTTGTCATTTGAGGCGGGAAGACTGCGCTCCAGCATGCGGGAGAGGAGCTCCGCGTGGTGGAACTCCTCATGGCTGAGATCCTCCAGAATACGGCGCAGGCAGGGGTCTGTGGTGCCCTCAGCGGAGCGGGCATAGTTAAGTCCGCTGCAGGCTTCGTCATGGTAACGTCTGCGCAGGGCCTGACACCACCCCGGAAAGCGGATGTGTCCGCAGGGAATGGCGGGGCGGTAACATTCGCCGGTGATGAGGTAATGGACCGCCATGAGCCGTCTTGCGTGGCGGAATTCTTCATCTGCCAGAGTCTGCAGGGTGGAACGAGCCCAGTGGGGAGCACAGCGGCTGAGGGCGAGATAGCGGCGGTGATCCTCCAGCTC
>JAFQRI010000060.1 GCA_017410185.1 Oscillibacter sp.
CTACCCCCTCTACTGTGTAGAGAAAATCAATTACGCAAAAAGCGCACCGCTTACGCAAAGGGGGAACCTTTTATGAAAGTGACCATCAGTGACGTGGCAAAGCTGGCGGGGGTCTCCACCGCCACCGTGTCCCACACCATCAATTCCACCCGCTATGTCTCTGAGGAGACCAAGGAAAAGGTCTATGCCGCCATCAAGGAGCTGGGCTACACCCCCGACGCCTCCGCCCGGAGCTTCCGCACCGGCAAGAAGAAGACAGTGGGCTTCATCGTGCCCGATATCTCCAACAAGTTCTTCGGCACCATGATCGAGGCGGTGGAGACCTGTCTCTCCGCCCATGGCTACCATCTCATCATCGCCAACACCAAGGAAAACCCCGAGCGGGAGGAGAAGAACATCCAGCTCCTTGCCGCCGGCCTTTGCGACGGGCTTCTCATCGCCTCCACCATGGAGGATTTTGACAGGCTGGACCGCCTGATCCCCGCGGGCTTCCCCGTGGTGCTGGTGGACCGTGTGTTTGACGCGAAGAAGTATTCCTCCATCTGCGTCAGCAACTTCCAGCCCATTTACCGCTCCGTCTGCCGCCTTGCGGGGATGGGGGCAAAGCGCATCGGCATCATCGGCGGCCTTCCCCGCCTTTCTTCCACTGCCGAGCGCATTTCCGCCTACCGTCAGGCCGTTGCCGACTGCGGCCTGGATAATGACGAAGCCCTCATCCGCTACGGTGACTCCATGGAAAACAGCGCCCAGTCCTGCCTTGACGAGCTTTTGACCCAGAACTGTGACGGCATCGTGGTCTGCCAGGGCCTCATGGCCAGCGAGACCATCATCTATATGCACCGCAAGGGCATCCGGCTGGGTGAGGATATCGAGCTTGTCAGCTTCGTGGACTATGACGATAACTTCTACCGCCTCTACACCAACCAGATGGACACCATCGTTCAGCCCGTGGAGGAGCTGGGCCGCGCCGCCGGCGAGCAGATCCTCCGCCGCATCGAAAATCCGGAGGAGCCGGTCTTTGAGAAGGTCCTCACCTCCGCCTACCGTCCCCGGGACATGGTTTGAATTTCATTGAAAGCAGGGAGCCGCCGCTCCCTGCTTTTTTTGCGCCCCCGCGTGGGGCGGGAGAAGGTGAATTGCCCCGCAGGGGCAAGAGAAGCCCCTCTGGAGGGCGGCCTCGGCCCCCGCCAAAGCCTCCCCTGAGTCAGGGGGCTTTGGGGGTGCGCTGATTTTTTCTTTTTTTCTCAAAAAATATATACCTTTTCTTTCCATCATCGTATACAATAGTGACAAAGGAATTCTCCCCACGCACCCACCCTCCAAAGCCTCCCTCTGATGAGGGAGGTGGCACGGCAAAGCCGTGACGGAGGGAGAGATCCCCCCCAAAACCAAAAGGAGGTCCACCCTATGAACTTCACCCCCGAAATGATCGCCGCGGCCAAGACCGCCGACTCCCCCGCCGCCCTCATGGCCATCGCCAAAGACCACGGCATCACCCTTTCCGACAGTGAAGCCGTCCGCTATTTCCGCCAGCTTGCGCCCTCCACCGGGGAGCTGACTGACGACGAGCTGGACGCCGTTTCCGGCGGCGGCTGCGGCGGCAGCAGCAAACCCGCGGCAGCCCCCACCCTCTACGGGCTGAACAAGGTGGGCGGCACCAAGGTAAAATACAAGGAGATGTGCCCGGAATGCCGTCAGGTGCGCATTGTCAAGGGTGTCTGGGACTATGGCACCAAAAACTATAATTACTGGTTCGAGTGGACGGATATCGGCGCAGAGAAGTGGCGGCTGCAGTGCAGCCAGTATCACATGATGGAAAATGCGGCCTTCACCGGCGACCCCACCCAAAAGGGCGTGGAGATCCAGGGCTGGTAACAGAAAGGAGCTTTGCTATGATGAATTTCACCCCCGAAATGATCGCCGCGGCCAAGACCGCCGACTCCCCCGCCGCCCTCATGGCCATCGCCAGGGACCACGGCATCACCCTTTCCGACAGTGAGGCTCTTTTGTACTTCCGCCAGCTTTCTCCCGCTTCCGGCGAGCTGGCTGACGACGAGCTGGACGCCGTTTCCGGCGGCGGCTGCGGCGGCGAGCCCAAAGAGTCCCCCTATCGTTATGATGTCTTTATGAAGGTTGGCGGCACCAAAGTGAAAAACAGTAACATGCATTGCCCCGGATGCTGGCCGAAGAACGCTTGGACGGACAACCAGAGATACATCCTCTACTGGGACCATAACACGGCCGATTCCTATTACCTCTATTGCTGCTCCTGTGAGTACATCTGGAACAACACCCTCTTCGTGGGCGACCCCCGCAACCACGGGATCTATCCCTCCAACGACTGATCCCCCGCCGCGCCGCCCCCCACCCCAAAAATAAGGAGGCTTTTCTATGAACTTCACCCCCGAAATGATCGCCGCGGCCAAGACCGCCGACTCCCCCGCCGCCCTCATGGCCATCGCCAAGGACCACGGCATTACCCTTTCCGACAGTGAAGCCGTCCTCTGCTTCCGCCAGCTTTCTCCCGCTTCCGGCGAGCTGGCTGACGACGAGCTGGACGCCGTTTCCGGCGGCTGCGGCGGCGGCGGCAGTTCCGAACCGGATCCCGCCTATGAGACCCCCCGGGGCTTCTTCAGGGATGGCTGCACGGTAGACAACTACAACAGGCTCTGCTGTGTCTTCCCCAACTCCGGCTGCACGTCAGGCGCCCGGTTCAACAGCACCGTTCCCTTCCGGGGCACCATGCACTTCACAAGCCACACGAAGTGGTACGTCACCTGCCACGTCTGCGGCAAAGATGTGGTCTACGGAGATTCCCACCCGAATGATTCCTACCTCTTTGTGCTTGCACGCTGAGGGCCAGCTCCCTTCCACCACCGCACCACTATCCAACCCACCGCACCTTTTTGAAAGCCTCCTTCGGGAGGCTTTTCCCCTTTACATAACACCGTTTTTGGTTTATACTTGCCCCATGAATCTATCCCCCCACAGGAGGTAATTTCCCATGTCTGTCCTTGCCCACCTCGCCCCCGCCGCCGTGTTTGCCCATTTTGAGGCTCTCTGCGCCATCCCCCACGGCTCCGGGAACACCGCCGCCATCTCCCAGCATCTGGTGTCCTTCGCCCGCGCCCACGGCCTTGCCCACACACAGGACGGCCTTGGCAACGTCATCATCTTCGCCCCCGCCGCCCCCGGCTACGAAGCGGCGGAGCCGGTGATCCTGCAGGGCCACATGGACATGGTCTGCGAAAAGGCCGCCGGCTGCCCCAGGGACATGGCAAAGGAGGGCCTTGACCTCGCCGTGGAGGGCGACCACATTTACGCCGTAGGCACCACCCTCGGCGGGGATGACGGCATCGCCGTTGCCATGATGCTTGCCCTGCTGGAGGACCCCACCCTCCCCCGCCCGGCGCTGGAGTGCGTCTTCACCGTGGATGAGGAGGTAGGCATGCCCGGCGCCCAGCACATTGACCTCTCTTCCCTCCGCAGCCGCCGCATGATCAACCTCGACTCTGAGGCCGAGGGGGTCTTCACCGTCAGCTGCGCCGGCGGCAGCCGGGTGAAGTGTCTCCTCCCCACCTCCCGCTCGGACTGTGGCTGGGAAACGCTGGAGCTTTCCGTCACCGGCCTTCTGGGGGGCCACTCCGGCGCGGAGATCCACCGGGGCCGGGCCAATGCTGTGCAGCTGTTGGCCCGGGTGCTGGATGAAGCCGCCTGCGCCACGGAGCTGCGCCTTGTCACCTTGAGCGGCGGCGGGAAGGACAACGCCATCCCCCGCGCCGCCTCCGCCATCCTTGCCGCCAAGCACCCCGCCGCCGTGACGGCTGCCGCCGGGAAGATGGAGGATATCCTCCGTCAGGAATACCGCCTGAGCGACAGCGGCCTTACGCTCACCGTCTCCCCCGCCGCCACCGCCAAAGTCCCCATGGATGAGGACACCACCGCGCGCATCATCCGCTTCCTCCTTGCCGCCCCCTGCGGCGTGCAGGAGATGAGCCAGGACATCCCCGGCCTTGTGGAAACGTCGTTGAATCTCGGCGTCCTCACCACCGACACCAAGACCGTCTCCGCCGTGTTCTCCCTCCGCTCCAGCGTGGAGAGCCGCAAGACCCTGCTGGAGCGCCGCCTTACCGCCCTCACCGAGGGCTTTGGGGGGCAGGTGGAGCAGGGCCAGCGCTACCCCGCCTGGGCCTACCGGGCGGATTCCCCCCTGCGGGAGCTGATGAGCGCCGTCTTTACGGCCCAGTACGGCTATCCCCCGAAGATCGAGGCCCTCCACGCGGGGCTGGAGTGCGGCCTCTTTGCCGGCAAGCTGGCGGGCCTTGACTGCGTTTCCATCGGCCCTGACCTCACGGATATCCACACCCCTCAGGAGAAAATGAGCATCTCCTCCGTGGAGCGGGTGTGGCGCATGCTGCTGGAGACTCTGCGGAGAATGAAATAAATGTCGAAAAAGCAAAAAGCCCTCCTTGTGTCCCTGCTGGGGGCCTTTCTCGCCGCCTTCTTTGGCGGGGAGCTGGGGGAGATGGAGTTCTCCGAAGTTTACCTGCCCCCACTCACAGTAGATAAATGGGCGCAGGCCGTCACCGCATCCCCACAGGAGCAGGATATCCACTCCGACTATCCCACTTACCCTCCACCTGCGGAAAGTCCGCCGGAGGAGGCCGCCCCCGCCCTGCCCTCCTTCTCCATAGATGACCTCCCCGCCTACGGCGGCTTCCCCTACACCATCGTCCACGGGAATGAGCCTTACTTTACGGAAGAAGAGCTTTCCACCGCAGCGGGGTATGAGTATTACGCCCCGCTGGATGACCTTGGCCGCTGCGGCGTCACCATGGCCTGTGTCGGCCCCGAGACGGTGCCCACCCAGGAGCGCGGAGCCATCGGGCAGGTGAAGCCCACCGGCTGGCAGACGGTGAAGTACGACATCGTGGACGGAAAGTATCTTTATAACCGCTGCCACCTCATGGGCTACCAGCTCACGGGGGAAAACGCCAACCGCCTCAACCTCATCACCGGCACCCGGGCGCTGAACGTGGAGGGGATGCTCCCCTTTGAAAACATGGTGGCAGACTATGTGGAGGACACGGGAAACCACGTCCTCTACCGCGTGACCCCCATTTTTATCGGTGATGAGCTCCTCGCCCGGGGGGTGTTGATGGAGGGCCGCAGCGTGGAGGATGAGCAGATCCTCTTTTGCGTCTACGCCTTCAACGCCCAGCCGGGGGTGGACATCGACTATGCTACCGGCGAAAGCTCCCTCGCGGAAGAATAACCATCGGTTCCACCATCTGCGTGGGGGCACGAGGAGGTGAATTGCCCCGCAGGGGCAAGAGAGACCCCTCTGGAGGGCGACCCGGCGCGCCCACCTCCGCACCCCGTCAGACGCACACCCCGTTTTCTTGCCAAAAGAAAATGGGGTGCATTCCCGGCGGCACAGCCGCCGCCCCTCCCGCAGGGGGATCCTTCGGGCCCCTTGCACCCCCCAAAACAACAAAAAAAGCACCCTCCCGGGTGCATCAGCTTATCGAAGAACCCCTTAGGGTTTCGCTGCAGCAGGGCGCAAATCCTACTGCCAAAAAACACAAAACCCCCACTCGCTCCTCGTCGAGTGGGGGTTACTGCTGGCCAAAATCGTACATTGGTCCGTACCTCGTTTCTTTCATTTTCAAAGTGCCTACTATTTGACTCTGGAACCGCTCCTTCACAACCCTTTTCCAATCCCTAAAACGCTCTCTTGTCACGGCATTTCGTGCGTCTCACTGGAGTGAGCATTGTTTCGTCTTTGGTCTTTTGCTGCGTGGAG
Organism: Oscillibacter sp.; assembly: GCA_017410185.1. Classification (GTDB taxonomy): domain Bacteria; phylum Bacillota; class Clostridia; order Oscillospirales; family Oscillospiraceae; genus Oscillibacter. Next base: position 5,807 of record JAFQRI010000060.1, read on the forward strand.
TGCTTCCTCAGTCCCGCAGAGTGGAATTTGTTTGCCCTGGCTTTACTGACCTTTGGCTTCCTCTCTGTGGTTACAATATACAACAAACCGCCAAAAATGTCAATACCGTTTGTGAACTTTTACCTTTTGCATAATCACAAAACGTTTTCCCTTGGCAATACGCACAACTCACTGCAGCGCCGCCAAAATCCGCTCCACCCCGAGCCGCTCATCAAAGCAAAAGCCCTGCCACAGCGCCTCCATATTCTCCCCGCTGTGCTCCATCTCCCGGGAGAGCATCCGCGCCGCCTCCGCAACGCCTGCCGCCGCTCCAAGGCGGGCGGTGAGCACCACGGCGAAGACCGCCAGCTCCACTTTGCCCAGCACGTCCCCGTCCCCCATGGCCTTGCACAGGTAGCGGAAGAGGAAATAGGCGCAAAGGCGCTCCAGCGCCGGGGCATTTGCCTCCATGTCAAGGCTCTGCGCCCCTTCTGCCGCCGAGAGAAGCTCCGTCCAGTCCTCCTCCAGCACTTCCAGCTCCCGCAGGAAATCAAAGGCCGCGGGGAAGAGAGGCTCTCCCTCCACTTCTCCCACTGCCGCATCCTCTGAGCGCAGGTCATAGAGGGCGTCGTCCTCCCCCTCGTCCACAAGGCTCTGGGCGGCAAGGCCAAGGGCAAGAATGTTCTGCAGCCGCTCCCCCAGGGGCCGCTCCCGGTCATAGAGAACGGCAAACATCTCCCCCCGCAGGGCAAAGAGGGGGTCCGGCAGGGGCGTTTCGCCGTCATCCAGCTCCACAAAGGTCAGGGGCTCCTCCGAACCAAACAGCAGCGCGTTGGCTGCGGGGCAGGAGGCGGCAAGGGTCACCTCCGTCAGCCCCTCATACGCTTCCATGAAGCGGGGGTGGCTGCGGCAGGTGAGGCTGGTGGCCTCCTCCCCCAGGGCGCGGTGGATCTCGCACAGGTTCTCACCGTCCAGAAAGGGGCAGCGCCCGCCCCGCAGGGGGAAACAAATCTCCCCCTCCACTTCCGCCATCTCCCGGCGCAGTTTCCAGCCAAGTTCCCCCACTACGCCCTGATAAAGGGCGACAGTTTCTTCATCCAGCACCACCATCCACTTTTCGCAGCAGGTGTGGGGGCACTGCCCCGCAAGGCAGCGGAAACGGTCATAGAAATCAGGCACTCGGCGCATGGCGGCATCCTCCCGTGGGGTTTTTCTCCATTGTACTCCCCCGGAAGGCCCTTGTAAAGCCTGCCCTCACGTATTCTCGGGGCTGATGGGCTGACGCAGGATCAGCCGCCCCAGCGCTTTTCCGTTGAAGGGCACCACGGGATAGAGATACCCCTTCCCCACCAGCGGCTTTGCCGTGACAAGAAGCAGCAGTATGATCCCCACACCGATGGCAAATCCCCAGATATCGAAAAATCCTGTCGCCACCAGCAGCCCAAGGCGCAGCAGCTTGAAGGCGTAGCCCAGCTCATAGCTGGGCTGGGCAAAGCCGGAGACGGACACGAAGGCCATATACACCAGCACCTCCGGCCCCAGCCACCCCGCCTGCACGGCGAAGTCCCCTAAGATCAGCGCTCCCAGCATGGAAAAGGAGCTGGAGAGGGCGTCGGGGGTGTTCAGGGAGGCAAGCTTCAACACGTCGATGAGGAACTCCACCACAAGGAGCTGCTCCAAAAGCCCCAGCACCACCTCCCCCTGCTGGGGCACCAGATACCCCCGCTCCACCGCCATGAGCCACACGGGGGTCACAAACAGGCTCACAAGGAACACGGTGATGCGCAAAAGCCGCAGATAGGTGCCGATGAGGGGCGGGAAGTAGAAGTCGTTGGTCTCCTGGGCAAAGTCGAAAAAGGTGGTGGGCAGCAGCATCACCGAGGGGGAGTTATCCACCACCACCGCGATCTTCCCCTCCATGACGCTGGCGGCCACGGTGTCGGGCCGCTCGGTGTAGCGGACCTTGGGAAAGGGGTTGTACCACTGTCTGGGGCGGATGGCCTCCGCCACGCTCTCCTGCCCCATGGAGAGGGAGTTTACGTCGATGCTTTTCAGCTTTTGCCGCAGCTCCTCCAGCAGCCCCCTGTCCACCTTATCCTCCAGATAGCACAGCACCACGTCGTTTTTGCTCCGCCGGCCCACCTTCATGGCCTCCATGGTGAGCTTCGGGTCCCGGATACGGCGGCGCAGCAGCGCGAGGTTTGGCACCGCCGCCTCCACAAAGCCGTCATGCCCGCCCCGCAGCACCTTGCCGTCGGCAGGCTCCGCCACGCTGCGGCCGGGATACTCCTTGGCGTCGATGAGGGCAGCTCCCTGCACCCCCTCCATAACAAAGCAGCTCTTGCCCAGCAGCACGGAGGTGACGATCTCCTCACAGCGTTCCTCCGCGCTGCACTCCGTAAAGCTCACAAAGCGGTCGAGGAAGTCCTGCATTTTTGTGATGCCCGCCACCCTTTCGGGTGTGAGCGTCAGCCAGAAGGCACCCATCCGCTCCAGCGTGGCGTCAAGGCCAAAGCCGTCCACCACCCAGATCCGTGCCCGCCTGCCGCCGATGATGTAGCTGCGGCTGACGATATCGCAGCTTCGCCCTACCCCCAGCGTCTCGTCCAGCCATCGGACGTTCTCTTCATAGTTTCCACTCAGTTTATCCATCCTGTACCTCCTGCCCGCCAAAGCCCCCCTTGTGTAAAGGGGGGTGCCCCCAACGGGGGCGGGGGGATTGTCCGGCGGCCCCACCGCCGGGGAACGTCTGCACCCCCATTTTCTTTTCGAGACATCGAAAAGAAAACGGCCGTGCACGGTCAAAAGAAAAGATGTTTCCGCGCGTCAGTCTTGCCGCGAAGTAAGAGCTGCACGCGGAATGACTGCGGCGAGATCCTCCCTTTGTCGTGTGGAACTGCTCCTCTTCCCGCGGCACCGGCCGCTGGTGCGGAGGGGATCGACAAATATTTGTGCTGAATCTTCCGACAGGACGGGTGATAAAATCTTGGGTAGACCTGCCGTACCCTCACCGACCACGCGCGAGCGCCGCAGCGAACAAGAGGACAACGCACCCCTGACAAAATCCCCAAAGGCTTCTTTTGGGGTACACCCCGTTTTCTTGCCAAAAGAAAATGGGGTGCATTCCCGGCGGCGAAGCCGCCCTCTCCCCGCAGAGCAGCTGCATAATCTGTTCCCTTATCTTCTGCGAAGAGGCAAAAAATATTCCAAATGTCCGAAAAGTGATAGCCCCCGCTGCCCCTTTGTGGTAAAATACCCCCATAATAATAAGAAATGAGGTATTTCCCTTATGCACCAGACCTTTACCGGCTCCGAGAAGTACGTTGCCTCTCCCGAGCTGATGACCGCCGTGAACATCGCCGTGGCCCTGCGCAAGCCGTTGCTCATCAAGGGCGAGCCCGGCACCGGCAAGACCATGCTGGCTCAAGCCGTGTCCGACGCGCTGGGCAAGCGCCTCATCATCTGGAACGTAAAGTCCACCACCAAGGCACAGGACGGCCTCTACGTCTACGACGTGGTCCAGCGCCTGTATGACAGCCAGTTCGGCACCCACGGCGTGGACGATATCGCAAGCTATATCAAGCCCGGCAAGCTGGGGGAGGCTTTTTCCAGCGACGAGCAGGTGGTGCTCCTCATCGACGAGATCGACAAGGCGGACCTTGAGTTCCCCAACGACCTCCTCTGGGAGCTGGACCAGATGGAGTTCTATATCCCCGAAACCAAGGAAACTGTGAAGGCAAAGCACCGCCCCATCGTCATCATCACCTCCAACGCGGAAAAGGAGCTGCCCGACGCCTTCCTCCGCCGCTGCGTCTTCCACTATATCGACTTCCCCACCGAAAGCCAGATGGCAGAGATCCTCCGCGTCCACTTCGGCGATCTGGAGGAAAATCTGGTGCGCCAGAGCCTTGCCGCCTTCTACTGGCTGCGCTCTCTCCGGGGCATTGAGAAAAAGCCCTCCACCAGCGAACTGGTGGACTGGGTGCGTGCCCTCATCTCCGCCGGCGTTGACCCCAGGCAGCTGGAAAAAGAGATCCCCTTTGCCGGGGTGCTGCTGAAAAAGGACAAGGATCTCCAGACCCTCCGCCGTGCCCGCCGATAAGCTATGTTTGTATCCTTTTTCTATCTTTTGCGTGACCGGGGGCTGAAAGTCAGCCTCAACGAGTGGATGGTGCTGCTGGAGGGCTTGGAAAAGGGTCTCCACGGCTCCACGCTCACGGGGTTTTACCGCCTGTGCCGCGCCGTGCTCATCAAGACCGAGGCGGATTTCGACCGCTTCGATCAGGTCTTTTTGGAGTATTTCAAGGGCGTGCCCTTTGAAGGGGAGCTGCCGGAAGACCTCATGGACTGGCTCAACCACCCCACGCAGGATCTTCGCCGCAGCGTGGAGGAGCTGCGCGGCCTTGGCTTCCCCGACGAAACGCTGGAAGAACTCCTCAAGCGCCTGGAAGAGCGCCTCAAGGAGCAGACCGAGGAGCATAACGGCGGCAATTACTGGGTGGGCACTCAGGGCCGCAGCGCCTTTGGCAACAGCGGCTGGCATCCAAACGGCATCCGCATCGGCGGCGAGAGCCGCCACCGCACCGCCATGATGGTGGCGGGAGAGCGGAAATACCGGGACTTCCGCAAGGACAACACTCTGGACCTCCGCCAGTTTCAAACGGCCTTCCGCCTTCTGCGGCAGTTAAGCGTCCAGAGCGACACCGCAGAGCGGGAGATCGACGTGGACGGCACCATCCACGATACCTGTGAAAACGCAGGCAACCTCGCCATCCGGTGGAAGAAGCCCCGAAAGAACGCGGTGAAGGTGCTGCTTTTGATGGACTCCGGCGGCTCCATGGAGTATTACGCCGCCCTTTGCAGCCGCCTCTTTCAGGCCGCCACCAAAACCAACCACTTCAAGGAAGTCCACACCTATTACTTCCACAACTGCATCTACGATACCTTGTATAATGAGCCAACCATGTGGTATCAGGATTCCGTGGCTACCGAGTGGGTGTTGCAGCAGTTTGACCCCTCCTACAAGGTCATCATCGTGGGGGACGCCGCCATGAACCCCTACGAGCTGAAAGAACAGCGCTACAACTGGGGCGAGGGTACCTACGGCCCCTCCGGTTTGGATTGGCTCAACCGCTTCCGCACCCAGTACCCCCACCTCATCTGGCTCAACCCCGAGCCCATGCCCTCCGCTCCCACCTACTGGACGGCGACCCACTATCAGCTGGGGCAGCTCTTCCCCATGTATGAGCTCACCGCCGAGGGCATCGAGACGGGCATGAAGAGACTGATGGTCAGAAAATAACGCGCCTTCTCCCATACCTTCCCTTGGGGGAAGGTGGCGCGCAGCGCCGGATGAGGGTCATCCCCCAAGTTGCGGCAGCGTGTGCTTCTACCGCGTGGGGCAAGAGAAGCCCCTCTGGAGGGCGACCCCGGCGGCCCCACCACCGCACCCCTCCGTACCCCCGTTCAAAATCTGTTAAGCTTCCTACCCATAATAAATATCTGTACCCCTCATAAGTAAAAATATTACCCCGGCAGAAGCTTGCATCTTCTGCCGGGGTATGTTATTATGTAAACCTCACTCGATCTCCGGGCGATACCGCCGGATATGCTCGATGAAGCTGACGGCATAGGGGGGCAGGTACTTATTTTTGTGGTAGAGGATCTGGCTGTAATACACCTGCGGCGGGCAGTCCACATCCAGCCGGGCCAGCCGTCCCTCCCGGATGGCCTTTTCCAGCGAGTATTCCGCAAGGAAGGTCACGCTCTGTCCGTCCATCAGCAGCGCGGTGATGGCCTGCAGATTGTCCACCATGACGGAGGAGTGGAAGGTCAGCTTCTCCTCCGCCGCCAGCTCCACCAGCCGCCCGTAGCACCGGCCGGCCTTCTCCGCCACCACAAAGGGATAGTCCATCACCTCTGCGATGCTCAGATGCTTCTTCCCCACCAGCGGGTGGTCCGCCGCGGCCATAAAAGCCATCTCCTCCCTGCGGCTGTAGGCACACAGGATGGATGCGTCGCTGTTGTGGCCGTAGGAAACATAGGCGATATCCAGCTGGTTTTGCCGCAGCAGCTCCAAAAGATCTGCCGCCTGACCGATCTTGATCATCACGTCCACCCGCGGATATTCTCTGCGAAATTCCGGCAATATTCCCAGCACGCCGGAAAACAGCAGCGATTCCAGCACGCCGATGCGCAGCCTGCCCTCCACCTCGCCGGGGTCCTGCCCCGCCACCTTGGATTTTTGCATGATGTGCATGATCTCCACCGCGTGGGGCAGAAACTCCTGTCCCCCGGCGGTAAGATAGTTCTTGCGGCCGATGCGCTCAAACAGGGGGAACTTCAGCTCCTGCTCCAGCTGCTGGATCTGGGAGGTGATGGTGGACTGGGCATAATTCAGCTCCTCCGCCGCTTTGGTGTAATTCCCAAGGTTGGCCACCGTTACAAAAGTTTTTATGTTATCCAGATCCATAGATGCCTCCTATTGAAATTCTCGATGTTATAAATTACAATAATCGATTTTACAAATCGGATATAACACATTATACTAATTTCGTAGACACTTTCAAGAGGTTTTCCCGTTATTTTTACAAGTGTTCCCTGCTGCTTTTATCTGTCTGTACCGCATCCCCCTTCCGCGCATCCCCAATGAAAAGATCGGAGGTAAATCGTGAGTATCTTTAAGAAGAAAGAAGACAAGGTCGTGGATGTAGATCTCCACGAGCTTGAGGTGGAGTCCGGCAACCGTCTGGAACACCTCTCCCCCGGCATCCAGAAGCTGGTCGCCGTGGTCGGCGTCCTGTGGACCGTTTTCCAGGTCTACACTGCCGTGTTCGGCCTCTTCCCCGCAATGGTCCAGCGTATGACCACCCTTTCCTTTGGCCTGTTCCTCTGCTTCGTCTGCTTCAAGTTCAAGAAGAGCGACACCAATAAGGTCCCCATTTATGACTGGATCATGGCCCTTCTGGCTGTCGGCATCGACGTGTACATCATCGCCACCCTTGATACCCTGACCAAGCGCGGCGGTAACCCCACCCAGCTGGACATCATCTTCGGCGCCATTTTGATCCTGCTGGTGCTGGAAGCCTGCCGCCGCAGCGTCGGTAAGGCGCTGGTCATCGTTGCCATCGTGTTCCTGGTGTATGGCTATGTGGGTCCCTACCTGCCCGGCATCATCGGTCACCGCGGCTACTCCATCAACCGCATCGCCTCCCAGATGTTCCTCACCGCTGAGGGCATCTTCGGCACTCCCATGTCCGTTATGACCACCTTCGTCTACAGCTTCGTGGTCTTCGGCTCCTTCCTGGAAGTCACCGGCGGCGCCAAGCTCTTCATCGACCTGGCATTCTCCCTCACCGGCAGATTCGCCGGCGGCCCCGCCAAGACCGCAGTCGTGGCTTCCGGATTGCTTGGCACCATCTCCGGCTCCGCCCTTGCAAACGTCGTTACCACCGGTTCCTTCACCATCCCCCTGATGAAGGAGTGCGGCTATGATCCCACCTTCGCCGGCGGCGTTGAGGCTTCCTCTTCCTCCGCAGGCCAGATCATGCCCCCCGTCATGGGCGCTGCAGCCTTCATCATGGCTGAGACCACCGGTATCCCCTATCTGTCTATCTGCCTCTCCGCAGCTATCCCCGCCGTTCTCTATTACGCCAGCGTGTTCCTCTCTGTTGATATGGAGGCCCGCCGCGCTAAGCTCAACACCGTGGATCTGTCCAAGGTGCCTCCCCTGCTGCCCACCCTCAAGCGCTGCTATCCCCTGCTGCTGCCTCTGGCCACGCTGATCGGCATGATGGTGGTCGGCTTCACTCCTCTGAAGGCCTCCATCTACTCCACCGGCGTTATGTGCCTCACCTCTCTGCTCAACCCCGAGACCCGCCTGAATAAGAGCCGTCTCATCGAGGCCCTCACCAAGTCCGCCAACAACTCCGTCACCGTCTGCGTTGCCTGCGCAGTCTGCGGCATCGTCACCGGCATCATCACCCTCACCGGCCTTGGCCTCAAGCTCTCCGACCTGATCCTGCAGCTCTCCGGCGGCCAGCTGCTGCCCACTCTGCTGCTGACCATGTGCGCCTCCATCATTCTGGGCATGGGCCTTCCCACCACCGCAAAGTACATCGTTCTCTCCGCCATCGCCTCTCCCGCTCTGGTGAAACTGGGCGTGCCTCTGGTGGGCGCTCACCTGTTCATTCTGTACTTCGGCGTTATCGCAGAGCTCACTCCCCCCGTTGCCCTTTCTTCCTATGCCGCTGCCGCCGTTGCCCGCGCTCCCGGCATGAGAACCGCTATCCAGGGCCTGAAGATCTCCATCTCGGCCTTCTTCATCCCCTTCATGTTCTGCTACTATCCCGCCCTGCTGTTCGTGGACGTTACCATTGGCTCCATGATCACCGGCCTGCTCAGCTCCTTCGTGGGCGTGATCTGCCTGGCCTCCGGCTCCATCGGCTACTTCTTCGGGCCTCTTGCCCCCTGGAAGCGTCTGATCATGTTCGCCGGTACCGCCATGATGCTCCACCCCAGCGTTGTCACTGATATTCTGGGCATCGTCATCATCGTTGTGATGGCCGTGATCCAGAAGAAGGCATTCCCCAAGGTCGCTGCAGAGAAGTAATTCCCCTTCTCTGAGTTTTGACAAAAATATAAGGAGGAACCAAAATGAAAAAGAAGATCTTTGCCAGCATCCTCGCCGTTGCCATGACCCTGTCTCTGGCCGCCTGCGGCGCCAAGCAGGAAGCTCCTGCTGCCACCCCCTCTGCTCCCGCAGCCTCTGCCCCCGCAGCCGCTCCCTCCACCGGCGCTACTGAGTACCTGTCTCTGGGTACCGGCGGTGTTACCGGCACCTACTATCCCCTGGGCGGCGCTCTGGCCAACCTGCTGACCAACAACGTTGCCGGCTATAACTGCACTGCCGAGTCCACCGGCGGCGCCGTTGAGAACGCATGGCTGCTGGCCCGCGGTGAGATCGACCTGGGCTTCGTCGATGCATCCACCGTCTATCAGGCACAGAACTCTCAGGGTGACTTCTCCGATGGCGGCGCTGCCTCCATCAAGGGCGTCATGTCCATCTACAACGAGATCGTCCAGCTGGTCTCCTGCGACCCCAGCATCACCTCCATCGCTGACCTGGCAGGCAAGAAGGTCGCCGTCGGCTCCGCCGGTTCCGGTACCGAGGTCATGGCCCGTACTCTGCTGGGCCTGTATGGCATGGATTATGACGACATCGAGGAAGACTTCCTGGGCTTCGGCGATGCTTCCACCGGTCTGAAGGACAAGACTCTGGACGCCGCCATCATCTGGGCCGGCGCTCCCACCTCCGGTCTGATGGAGCTGGGCGCTCAGAACGACTTCTACATGATCGACATCCCCGCCGACAAGATGGCAGAGCTGAAGGCTTCTCAGCCCTTCTGCGTTGAGGCCACCATGGACTCCAGCGTCTATTCCGGCATGAAGAACACCGCCACCACCATCGGCGTTCCCGCCACCATCTGCGCCCGCGAGGATCTGAGCGAGGAGCTGGTCTACAACTTCCTGAAGGCTACCTTCGATAACCTGCAGACTGTGGCCGAGTCCCACACTCAGGGTGCCAACCTCTCTCTCGAGACCTGCCTGATGGGTCTGGAGTCTGCCGAGCTGCATCCCGGCGCCGTGAAGTTCTACACCGAGAAGGGCGTGCTGTAATCTTCTCTCCCCGCAAGAACACAGCAAACACCAATAACTGACAAAGGGCGGGGCTTTATGCCCCGCCTTTTGAACCTGTCAGAAAGCCGCAGCTTTTTTGGCAGTTTTAAGAAAGGACGAATCAAATGGGAACTCTGGAACTGAATTTTAAAGTAACGGTCAAGGACTTTCGGGAGGCCACCTATTACGGCCTTTTTATGAACAAGCGAAACTTCTTCCGGGCCGCCGTGGTGGTCATCGCCGCCTGCTTTATCTATGTGGTGCTGTCCGTGAACAAGGTGCTGACCATGGAGCCCATTTTCTTCTTCCTCGCCGGCGGCTACCTTGTCTGGACCCTCTTTCTCCTTGCCGGCGCCGAGCGGCAGATCCGTGCCTATGTCAAGTCGCCGGATAACCTCCTCGGGGCGGAATACACCGCCCGCTTCGGCCAGCGGCTGGTCTCCTTTGAGATCCCCGCCCGGAATTTCAAGGTCAGCGGCAATCTCGCCGACCTCCCCGCAGCCTTTGAGCTGAGCAACATCTTCCTCGTCTATGCAAACCAGCAGCAGACCTTCATCATCCCCACCCGCTGCATGAGCAAAGGGGAGATCCAGGACCTCCGCGCCCTCCTCTCCCACGGCCTTGGGGACCGGTTCTACACCATGTTCGGGAAAAAGAAAACTTAACTCTGTCTATTCGCCCTGCGCCCCCCGGCGCAGGGCTTTTCATCGCCATTTTCGATTGTTAACTTCACTATCATTCGTTTTACAAAATAGAACAGGCAGAGGTATACTGATGGTACAGACAGTGAAAAGCATGCAATAAATGTGTCCACTTCAGAAGGAAGAAATCTAAATTTCGAATCAGAAAGGAACATTTTTTTATGAGAAACATGGAATATTTGAAGGACATGCCCATCGCAGTTCTGGGCGGCGGCGCCGCCGGCAAGACCTGCGCGGCCGACATGAAGCTGGCCGGTAAGGAAGTCCGCCTCTATGACGCCATGCCCTTCGCCGCCGCCTCCCTCAAGGACGTTGACAAGACCGGCATCCTGCTGGACGGTGTGCAGCGCAACAAGTACTGCTTCGAGCGCTCCGGCCGTGCCTTCTTCGACCTCGTCACCACCGACATGGCAGCCGCCGTCAAGGGCTGCGGCCAGATCGTCGTGGCCATGGGCTCCTGGGGCCATGAGGGCACCTTCAAGGCTCTGATCCCCCATCTGGAAGACGGCATGGTCATCCATGTCTTCGCTGACAACTTCGGCGCTCTGCTGCTGCGCAAGATGATGCGCGAGGCCGGCTGCACCAAGGACGTCATCGTTGGCGCCTGGTCCTCCATGCCCTACGGCACCCGTATCAAGACCATCGGCAAGTTCCAGTTCCCCCATGTCAGCGCCAAGTACCGCGCCATCACCCTGCGCGGCGCCGCTCTGCCCATGACCGATACTGACGACTTCCTGGAGTCCATCAAGTATCTGCCCTGCATGGACGCTGTTACTTACGGCGACGGCCCCGCCCGTGCCAACACCGTTCTGGATGTTGACTTTGCCAACGTCAACCCCGTCATCCACGTTCCCGCCACCGTCTTGGGCGTTTCCACCATGGAAAACTGGGGCGTTATCTTCTGCGGCAACGACCGCACCACCTACTCCATGTACTCCCACGGCCTCTGCCCCTCCATCTGCGAGGTCCAGTATCAGTTCTATAACGAGGAGATCGCTCTGGCCAAGGCCATCGGCGTGGGCTGCCCCGAGTACAAGTATGAGATGTTCTTCTCCCGCCGCAGCGTCCTGACTCAGGAGTACATGGGCCTTGACGAGAACGGCAACGACAATGTGGTCTTCCCCCTGGATCAGCCCTCCAACGAAGGCAACACCGGCCCCAACACCATCCATCACCGCTACATGACCGAGGACGTGCCCATCGGCTGCAAGATCTATCACGATCTGGGCGTTGCCTACGGCGTTCCCACCCCCATCATCGACTCCATGATCATCCTCGCCGGCGCCATGCACAAGAAGAGCTTCTTCGACAGCAAGTACTCTCTGGAGTATCTCGGCATCGACAACATGAGCAAGGAAGAGCTGCTGGCTTACCTGAACGAGGGCGTTTACAACCGCTAAGCTTTGGCACATAAGGAGAACGCTATGGAATTTATCACCGATTACCGCGTAGAACGCTACGCACTGGATACCAAGTGGCAGGATCTGCCCGAAAAGGTGCAGGAATGGGCGAAGATGTGCGGCATTGACCTCATGAGCGCTCTGGTTCTGGGCAGCTACGGCAGGCAGTTTGCCGCCGGTACGAAGCTGGCACAGACCGTGGGCCTTTCCGGTGAGATCCCCGTGGTGGGCGATGAGCAGACCTATAATCTCCTCGGCGCCGCCATCGCCATGGGCCACAGCTCCAACTCCTTTGACATTGACGACGGCTTCCGCATGATCCAGGGCCATCCCGGCACCTCCTTTGTGGGCGGTGTGCTGGCAGCCGCTCTGGAAAAGGGCGTGACCTGCCGTGAGTACCTCACCACGCTGGTGGTGTGCTACGAGCTCTCCATCCGCTGGGCCTTCGCCATGCAGGATCACTACAAGTATCTCCACTCCACCGGCGCTTACGGCGCTTACGGCACTGCCGCAGGCGTTGGCCGGTTGCTGGGCCTTGATGAAAAGCAGCTCAACACCGCCCTCTCCATTGCCGACTTCCACGCCCCCATGACCCCCGTCATGCGCGCTGTGGAGTTCCCCTCCATGAATAAGGACGGCGTGCCCTTCGGCGCGCTGGTGGGCACCATGGCTGTGCTGGAGACCCTGAGTGGCTCCACCGGCAAGACCCACCTGCTAGAAATGCCCGAATACGGTAAGTTCCTGGATGACCTTGGGGAGAAGTTCCACATTCTGGACCTCTACTTCAAGCCCTACACCTGCTGCCGCTGGGCCCACCAGCCCATCCTCGGCATCCAGAAGCTCATGGCGCAGCACCACTTCACCAATGATGACGTGGAGCACGTGAAGGTCAATACCTTCCTTTCCGCCGCGCGTCTCAGCAAGATCCAGCCCTCCTCCACCGACGAGGCCCAGTACAATATCGCCTGGCCTGTCGCCTCCGCTCTGGTCTATGGCGACGTGGGCTACGCGCAGGTCCGTGAGGAAGCCCTGGGCAATCCCGTAGTCCTTGAGGCCATGAAGAAGCTGGAGTTTGCCGTGGACCCCGAGCTGGATAAGCTCTTCCCCGCTCAGCGCCTTGCCAACGTGGAGATCACCTTGACGGACGGCACCGTCCTCAAGTCCGAGACCTATGAGGCTCCCGGCGAGTGTGACGATCCCGAGCTGGGCCTTGAGTGGATCATGGCCAAGTTCAAGCGGGTCACCGCTTCCATGCTGGATAGCGCCGATCAGGACGCTTTCATGCACTTCCTCACCGAGGATCTGGACGCTCCCGTTGCCGACATGGTGGCAAAGATCAACGCATCCCTCAAAAAGAATCTCTGAGCACTGTCCTGCCGGAAGGGGGGGGGGCCCCCCCGCC